>JANXQG010000439.1 GCA_025356915.1 Planctomycetota bacterium
GCAGAACTTCTTGGATCTGCTTCACCGGGTCCGACGCCCATGGCTCAACGTGCCAATAGCAGTGTAGGAAAGCACAAAAATGACAAGCATCGTGAACGCCAACTTGTCAAGTAACGAATCTACGAAATGCTTCGTCCCAGCCATGGTCGTCTAGCTTCAAAACTACACGTCGTAAAGCTGCAATGTCTGCACCTTGCACGTCACGCGCAAACACGTACGCGTACTTGGCGTTATTTAGCTTACGCGCAAGGACTTCCACACGACGTTGCAACTTTGCAATGCTGGCGCCCGGTACGTTCAGAGCGAAAAGATAGAGGAGATCCGGAAGATCGGACGCCAGGACCGCGGCCTCCAGACGACGCAAAACTTTCGCAGTTGGCGTTGTGCGTACGGCGGCCATGTACGCTAGTGTGGGGTCCAAGTCAGGACGGAGTGTTGACGGCTGCGATCAGCCTGGACTGCACATCGTTGGTTTCCGGTACTTCGATAAACACGTTGCTCTGCGCCAAGCATCGCATTACCTTGTGCGGGCCACGGATCGCGGTACGGAGCACCATTCCGGCAACTTCGTTGTATCGATGTACACCAAGCAGTCCACGCGTGTACTCGATGCGGAGACGAATCAACGTCTCTTGCACGACGTCCAGGGCACAATAGCCGGAGAGCGCTTCCCACTGGTGGGACGCTACCATCTCGGCCACGTGGGAGCCATCGAGGCCATCCAGTTTGCCTGGGAGGCCCATGAGTTGGGAGATGGCAGACATCGGCGGGATCCGATTACCGTAGTTGGACAGATACTCGGCGATGTCGAAGTGTCCTTTCGTGGAGTATTTGTAGCGCACATCCTTCGGTTCCAACAGCCATTCGGCTTCCAGACCGTGGTGGAACATCCGGTATAGCAAAACCGGCATGTCGTAGCGGTTGCCCGCGTAGGTGACGAAATCGTAGTCGAGGAAGCGAGGCAACTGGGGGTTCAAGTTGCGTACTTGATCTGAGAACGATACGAGCAGAGCGCGTTCCCGCGACTCGCGGTCCGCATCGTCCCAGTGTACGTTCATGTCGGCAACTAGAATCACAGGGTTCTTAGCCTCTGTGTCGATGGCCATACAGGAGATTGCCACAACGTGCTGGTCGTGTACTAGGACGTCATCCTTGGTCACGAACGTCGAGGACGTTGGGGTGATGATCAAGTCGGTGGTACCGGTCGTAGGGGACCCTGAAATACACTCGATGTCAACGGTCAGAAATCGCATCTAATACTCCATACAGTAAATGGTAATGTTGAGAACGTGGTCGATGTACCAGTTGGAGTGCCCTGCGGCCAAGCGCATCGTAGTGCCCTTTAGGCTAGAATCTGTTCCTGGTACAGGTAGTTGTCCAAGAGAGTTGCAGCCTTCTCGCGGGTCAGATCCACCATGAGGTTGTGGTCACCGATGTTTGTGTACCGCTGGTTCTTGGACTCCCAGAGACGTACGTGCGTGGTGATCGTAGAGTTCGCGCTCAAGTCCAACTTGAAGTTCACCGCTGCAACTTCGAATTCCTTGCATAGGATTCGGAAGCCTGGCCATTGGACGATGCCGGAGTGTACCACAGGCGTGCTGATGTCCAACACGCAGAAGATGCTTCGTTCTCGGAGTTGCTTCTGTAGCTTCGAGTACGTCTTCTCATCGATGAGCCCGACGTCCACGATGTCCTTGGCGACAAATACGGCTAGCGGCAACACGTAGTGTTCCTCGGCTATAAAGAGAGCCGTTGGAAAGATCGACGGATAGAGAGTGTGGTCCCGCAGGTGACCTGGAGTGGAAGCCTGGGTCATCTCAGGCACAATGTCGTCGGGGCCAAGGATGTGGGTGTCATTCGGGTCCTTCCCGTACTTCAACGGATTGCCGTAGACGTCCACGATCTTCGATCGGTCGATAGTTACGCCAGGTACCTTCTGGGCGTTGGACAAGTTGGGCATCTCTGCCACGTCGCTACGTACGTTGGGGTCAATTTTCTCGAATTCAGCCATCATAACCTCACGGCGTATCCACGATGGAGACGCTCGAAAATTTCTGAAATGTACCTAGAAGCGCGAGCCCAACTACGACCGAAGTGGTGGACGTTCGTCGTCAATTCGGTACCCTTGACAGGGAAGCAGCATGGGTTCTGAGACGCCTTGTAGGCGAATTGGACACGGAGTAGGCAACTGTCACCTTGTTGAACCACTAGCCCATCCCAGAAGACCACGTTGTCCTCGGGTGAACAGTAGACGTTCTGCACGGCGACGGTCACC
>JANXQG010000480.1 GCA_025356915.1 Planctomycetota bacterium
CCGCAATCGCCCGGCTGCTGGCCAGTTTGCAGGAGGTGGGCCTAGGCTATGTGACGCTCGGGCAGTCGTCGACGACGCTCAGCGGCGGCGAGGCCCAGCGGATCAAGCTGGCCAACGAGCTTGGCTGCGTTGATACGGGCAAGACGTTTTATATCCTCGACGAGCCGACTACCGGCCTGCACTTTGACGACATCAAGAAGCTGCTGACTGTCCTCAGCCGGCTAGTCGATTTAGGCAACACGGTTGTCGTGATCGAGCACAACGTCGATGTGATGAAGACAGCCGACTGGATCATCGACCTTGGCCCCGACGGCGGTGATAACGGCGGCCATGTCGTGGCCACCGGCACCCCGGAGCAGGTCGCGACGATCAGGGAGAACTGCACAGGGCAGTTCTTGCGGGGATCTTTGCACGGCAAGTTTCTGACAGGCCAGTTTTCGGCCAGTTTTCGGACATTGTAGGCGGCTTGCAATTCTGCTATACTAATCTCCACGGGTGTCCAAATTACTTGCACTCAACAAAAGGCGACAGCAACCCAATTTAGGATACTGGTGAAAACCATGACAAGCTGGCATGTGTGGAACGCTGGACCATTATCCGCCGCTTAGGATCGGCGCATCAATAACTGTACTCATCTCGCTCCGCGAGATGCATTCCATCTCGCGGAGCGAGATGAGTACGTTCCGAAAACCCGACACTTATTGATTCGCCGGTCCTTAGGGCGATTGGGTCCAAGATTGCAGGTTGAAGTCGATCGCCTGCTGCGGCAAGTGTTGGGGATCTAACAGAAACAAGGAGTCGTTTCTTACAACCTCTCCACCACTTGCCGGCAATTCGGCAACGAGGCCAAGAACATCCGCCCGTAGGGCTTCGTCCGCACGCGCGGATCGAGAATGACGACAATCCCCCGGTCGCGGCGGGTACGAATCAAACGGCCGAATCCCTGCTTGAGCTTCAAGACCGCTTCGGGCAGTTGGTAGTCATAAAACGGATTGCCGCCCGAGGCGCGGATCGCGTCCAAACGGGCTTCCAAGAGCGGCCGGTCGGGAACGCTGAAGGGGAGCCGCGTAATGATCACGTTCATTAGCGCATCGCCCGGCACGTCGACGCCTTGCCAGAAACTATCGACGCCGAACAACACGCCACGGGGATTCGCCTTGAACTGCTCGATCATTTGCGTCCGCGGCGTACCGTCTGCTTGGCTATAAAGGGCCAGGTTCTGCTCAATGAGCCATGGCGTGAGGGCCGCCACGGCACGCCGCATCATCTCATAGCTGGTAAAGAGCGCAAAGGCCCGGCCTTCTGTCCGAGCCACGTAACGCTGGATCATGGTGATCGCCGCCACTTCGTAGCGTGTCGCCTCACTGCCGGGATCGGGCATTCCTTCCAGCAAGATAAGTTCGACCTGTTCCTGATAGTTGAACGGGCTGCCCAGGCTGAGCGTCGTCGCTTGCAATAGCCCGACGCGCGACTGGAAGAAATTGAACTTGCCCGCCGTGGCCAGCGTGGCACTGGTCATGATGACCGTGGGCACTTTATTGAAGAGGTGTTCGCGGAGGATGGGGCCGATATCGATCGGCGTGGCGGCGAGCGAAATCCGTTGCCCGCGACGCGCTCGCGTGGCCTCGACCCAGTAGACGGCCTCGGCCATCTGCTGCGTGTTCCATTCATTGAATCCCTCCGCCATGCCTTCCAGCCGGGCGGCGGCGGCGGTAAAATCCTGCCGTTCCTCGGCCTTCTGGATCAACTTGGCATGCTGGCGGACCAGACGCGAAAGATTGCTCAGCCCCTCACTCAGGGTATTCTCGACGATTTGCGGTTGCCGTACGCGGCCGCTGCCGCCCGTCTGCTGGGCGAGCCAAACGCTGATGTCTTCAAAATACTGATGTGCGCGATGATAGCAGTCGATCACCTCGGCTTGGGCATCGCGGTAGCCAGGCCGGGCCAGCAGGCCCTTGTTCGTCCGATCGTTATAGAGCCGCCGCAAGGTGAACTCGACCTGGCCGTTGGTGAGCCGCAAGCCCAGGTGATCGCCAGCCACCGACTCCAGCGTATGGGCCTCGTCGAAGATCGCGATATCGTGCTTGGGCAACATGCCCAGGCCTTCCTTGCGGAGGGCCAGGTCGGTGAAGTAGAGGGCATGATTGACCACGAGAATCTGGGCATGGCTCATCCGGCGCCGAGCTTGGTAGTAGAAACATGCGGCATTGTTGGGGCACTTGCGGCCCATGCAGTTGGCGGAATCACTGGCCACTTCTTCCCAAACTGCGGGCAACGGCTTGTAGGGGAGATCGGAGAGCGAACCGTCGGTCGTGGTGCGCGACCAAGCTTCGATCTGGCGGAGCTGCTCGAACTCTTCTTCGTCGCTAAACAATCCCGCGGCCCGGCTCAAGGCATTATTCAACCGCCGCAGGCTGAGGTAATTCCTCCGGCCCTTGACCAGCACGGCGGTGAACTCGGTCGGCATCACGCTCCGTAGCAGGGGCAGATCCTTGGCCAGCAGTTGCTCCTGGAGGCTGATGGTGTGCGTGGAGATGACCACCCGCGGACGCGGAGCGTCTTCCTCGCCGCTTTTGGGCTTTTCGCCCGTGGCCAAAATGGCCGGCACGAGATAGGCGAAGCTTTTGCCCACTCCGGTCCCCGCCTCGACAACCAGGTGATGGGGTTTCTCAATCGCGGCCGCCACGGCGTCGGCCATGGCCAGTTGTTCGTCGCGATGTTCGTAGTTTGTCAGACGTGCGGCAATCCGCCCCGAAGGACCCAGGATTTCAGTGGGAGAAAGCATCCGGTCAGCGTAACATGAGAAGGCGGATGAAGGAAGGGCAGAGGGCAGGAGAACTGCAAAGTCTGGGGTCTGGTCTATTTTTCGGCGAGAACGCATGAAATTCACCCGAGATCCTTGCCCGAAAACATGGACCTGACCCCTTCGCGTTGGACTTTGCAATTCTCCTGGGGCAGAGGGGAGAATTGTGTCGGAGCGAGTCTGTTCATTTTTCTCCACGTGGCATCTGGCAACATGTGGTCAAGGTGCAACATCATCGCCACGGCAATCATCGCACGTCGAAAAGATGCGAACAGCCCTAAATTGTTTTGCTGTAACCAGTTCCGCTACCGCTGCTTTTCTCTTAACTGCCATGGCATTGCGTTTGCTTTCCCTCAGAACCGTCGGTCTGGCAGCGGACGCCAAGTCGCGACTTCCAAGAACTACTCCTCGTCCTTCAATTTCCATGCACGCTCGAGAACTTGTCGAACTGGCCTCGATCCTTTCCGCCCAAGGGCCCATGCTCATTCGCAGCGCGCCGCAACTCTCGAACCATGGCGTACAGCAATATTGGACCGCATCGAAATGCCGCCTCGATCGCTGGGCAAGAAACCTGAAAAGCTTTGCGGCCGACGCCTCTCAGTTGGATGCTACGGCCGTTCGAGTACAATGGCCGTTCGTCCGCGGCGTGCTGGAAGAGATCCTCACCGGCGAAGTACTCACCCGCGTCTGGACCGCGGTGCTCTGTCTCTACGAACGGCATCACGGCGGCAATGAACTTGAGTCGCTGGCACGCAGTATCATGATCGGGCACATGGAAGCCCGGCATCGCGTGTTGATGTTGCTGGTGCATGGACCGGGAGTTGACGCGGAAGACGCGCTGAAACTCAATCATCTTCGCCGGCGCACGGAGCGTTGGACCGATTTGCTGGTTGGGCACTTGGCCCGATATGGCGACGTGTCCGAATTTGCCAGCGACGCCGATCGGGCGGTCGAGTTCTCGCGAGATCTGGAGTTCCAGACGGACCAGGAAGGCGGGCGACATGCCTGGCCGCTACTGCAAGCTTCGCTCCGGGCTGCCTTCCAGCACGGTCTCGCGCCGGTGAGTCCGAACGAAGATCTAAACGCCAAGATCGCCTCGGCCATTCTCTCCTGCTTTCCCTCCGATCTGTTCGATTCGATCGGATTGTTCCGCTCGCTCTGGCTACACCGCATGTCGAACGTCACCAGCGACGTCGAGGGAATGATCGAAACGCTGGTTGGTGTCGGGCCGATGGGGTCTTTTGGCGTGGAAGAGAGATCGAGCCGGTTTGGAAGATGAGCGAAAAGCTCATTCCGAGAGGCGGCGGCGCTGATACTCGCGGCTGGCATTTTCGAGGATGCGGCGTTCTTTCCGCGTGAGGCTATTCTCGCCTTCCCGATGGATCTTCTCCAGGATGTGGTCGACATCCTCGTCAGCCACCGGCGAATCGGGCTCATCCTCGGGCTTGAAAACCTTGAGCGAAGGCCGCGAATGGCCTTTCAGCCAGGCGGCTGCCGATTGATAAAGTCCTCCGAAGTTCCACTGTAGACTGAAGTAGGCCAAGGCGAAGGCTGTTCCGCCCAAGTGAGCGGTAAAGGCGATGTGCTGGTCAGCTCGTCCCATCGCTCCCAAAATGTCGTAGGCAATCACCCCAGCACCCAGGAGCCAGGCCGGCACCGGAATCACGAACATGAAAAGGAGTATCCGCTTGGGGAAATTCAAGGCATAGAGCACCACAACGCCGGCAATCGCCCCCGAGGCGCCAATCAAGTTACTCGGTCGGTGCGGATCGAATAGTTGGTTCGTTACTGTCCAGACTATGGCCGCGAATGCCAGCATCGCCAGGTAGAGGCGGATGAATTCCCGTGTGCCATACCGTTCCTCGACATCCCGGCCGAGGAAGAACAGGGCCAGCATATTGAAAACAATGTGCTTCGCACTGTCGGGATCATGCACAAATCCGTAGGTCAGGAATTGCCACCACATCCATGGCCGCCAGAGCGTATCATTGACGCCGACATGGGTAGAGAGCAGATTGACGACGGTCGAGCCAGAGATAAGCTCCAGGACGAAGACGGCGACATTCAATAGAACAATAGCACCCACGGCGGAACGGGGAACCTGTAGCCGAAAACCGCTGCTTCCTTGGCGGTAGTAATCGCGATCGTAGATACCCACTCGGTCAGTTTGCCCTCGATCCAAATTGAGCCATGCTGCGCATCCGGCTATCGATCTTATCGGACGCGTCCTTCTGTAGCTTGGCAATTTCCTGTGCGTATTCGTGGTTCTTGGCAATCGCATCTTTGACAAGCATTTGGAATTCCTTGAGCCTGTCTTGCCGGCTAGCAAAAAGATCTGCCACTGCCGTTAGCTCGGCTTTCGCCCAATCGAGTTCTTTCTTGACCTGGGTCTTCTCTTTTTCCGCCAGGGCCTCCTGGTTCTTTGCTTCCTGGCTGGCGGCCTCCAGGTAGCTCAAATCCCGGCTAGCCGATTCCCGGCGGTCAGCGAACAGCGTGCGGTGCATCTCACATGTCCGGAAAATTTCCAGATAATCGCGGAGCGGCCGCTCGGATTTGTCGACCAATCCCCACTTCTTTTGATCTCCCGGTAAGTTCGCGAACCAATTCTTTTGATCTTCCGTCAAGTTCGCGAAAGCCTCGTGTTCGTCGGTCGGCATCATTTCGTACAAGACCCAAGGACTCTTGCTTTCCGTCACATGCTTGGATAGCGAACTGACCAGTTGGGTGGTGCTGGCCAACACTACCTGCTTCTCACCGACGGCTTTCACGTAGAACTCGCCCAGATACTTGCCCGGCAACTGATCGTCGCCTTCTTCAAACACATAAAGCAGCATCTTGTCGTTGGGAACGGACTCCTCGGTGCTGACTTTGACTTCCATGGTACCGGATGGAGCTACTGCGGCCTTCTGCTTCTCGCACCTCGGCCAAATGCGCCCGCGGTTGGCCAACACCCGCCCTAAATCAATGCGCAACTGCTGAACGCCAATCGTCTTGTCGGCACGAGGGGACTTGTGATCGGCCGTCCGCAAACTGACAATCTCCGCATTGACCTCCTTTAACCTTTTTTCAAAGTCATTGGCCTTGTTAGCCCAATACTGATAGGTCTTGACCGTCCTGGCGGCAGCATGAAAGAAGCCGAGGGAGATGACGCAAATAAGCCCCAACAAGATTTTATTCCATACGCTCATACCTAGATGATATTCAGAGCCAAAAGGGGTGTCAAGCATTATCATTGCCTGATTTTCCGATCCTCCTTGCATCTCACTACCCAAAAGGGGGTGTGTTTCGGCCGTATAACAGAAACGAAGCAGAACGGAATTCATCCCATTTTGTTGTGGCCGGTCTCCGACCGCGCCACGCCTAGGGTTTTCCCCAGCTCAGTATCCCCGTAAAATTACTCGGCCTGTTCATCTGTCGGAGGTCGTTTTCATGCACATCCATTACTTACAGCACGTGCCGTTTGAAGATGCCGCTAATATTGCCGTCTGGGCCCACGAGCGAGGGCACCGACTGACCCACACCCGCTTGGACCTCGATCAACCGCTGCCTGAGCCTGAATGTCTCGATTGGCTCGTTGTGATGGGAGGGCCTATGAATGTCGATGAACACGCTATTTATCCCTGGCTGGCCCGCGAGAAGGAATTCATCCGTCGAGTGATCGATCGGGGTATTCGTGTGCTTGGCGTCTGCTTGGGCGGGCAATTGATTTCCACCGTGCTTGGAGGGCAAGTCACAAAGAACCGGCAGAAGGAGATTGGCTGGTTTCCGGTGACGCTTACCGTGGAAGGAGTCGCATCGCCAGTCTTCTCGCGTTTTCCGCTGGAGATTCTCGCCTTTCACTGGCACGGCGATACTTTTTCGATACCGCCCGGCGCGATTCGCCTAGCGGCCAGCGATGGCTGCGACAACCAAGCCTTCCAGCATGGCCGGCATGTCGTGGCCTTGCAGTTTCATTGGGACTATTCGCTCCAGAGCGTGGAGACGATGATCCGACATTGTGGCGACGAACTGATCGCCGCGCCTGGCATCCAGCAACCCGCCGAGATGCTTGCCCACCAGGGACGATTCGGTGAGATCAAAACCATGCTCCATGCGATGCTTGACGCGATGGCCCAAGGGAACGGTCATTTCAGTTTTTGCTGAACCCACCAACCTTGGTGGCAAAGTTCTCGCGGCCCAGTGGGTTCTTCGCAAACTTATTACGGCACTCGGGACAGAGATCGAAGCGAAGCTGCTGGCAGACTTCCTCGCCGATCTGATCGTCGTCGGCATCATCCAGGCACTCGAGGATGTCCTGGATTTCTTGAAGGTGGTCGTTGTTGTCATCCTCCCCGTCGGCGGCCGTGTCCATGGCTGCGAAGACTTCCATTTTTACCACATAACGAAGATCGTGTTGCGGATCGAGATCCCGCTTGCACAGATCACACGAATATCGAATCATAGACCCGCTCCTTGAACAGCACCGGTTGTGGCCGGCTAAGCATGAAATAGTAAGCAACGAGCGCGAGCAACTAATATCCTTAGGTTCCATCCTAATGGCCCATCCCATTATGTTGCAATACGTCTCACGAAAAATTTTTTGCTTGGGGCCCGTTTTTTTGCTCAGAATTTTCTGGACCGTGGTCATCGCGGCCGACTTACGTAGAACGGAATGTCATTCCGTTTGCCTGAAAAACACGAAGCAACGGAATAAATTCCGTTCTACGAAGCTGATTTTGCAGTTTTCCAGGATTTGTGGCCGGTGATCTGGCGTGGCGGGAGACGGTCCGATAAGATGAAGAGGTCAGCGGTCCTGTAGGGCTTTGCCCGGAAGCTTGCTCGGTTCGGGCGCAACGGGAGGAATTCGCCAGTGCTTGGAACATATCCGGCCAATCATCGTGCGGCCAAACCGCCCAGGATGCGAAAATCGTCCGGGCCGTCTGGTTCCCTTTCGGTTTCCACGCCCCCCCCGAGTGCGTTAAACGCGAATGTCTTAGTACTCAATCGGCTTTACATGGCCGTCCATGTGATTGGTGTCCGCCGGGCTTTTGCTCTGTTATGCAGGGAATTGGCAGAAGTCATTCATCACGCCGAAGAAGGATCTTTTGCCAATTACACCTTCGAGACGTGGTTAGTGGCCAGCCAGGAACGAGTCCATTTCAAGCAACCCGACGAAGATTGGATCCGTTCGGTCAATTTCGAGATTCAAGTTCCCCGCGTGATTCGGCTACTGCGTTACGATCGCCTGCCAAAGCAGGGGGTTCATCTGAGTCGTCGCAATGTCTTGGCGCGAGACGACCATCAATGCCAGTATTGCGGCCGGCACCTTCCCCTTCATCAATTAAGTCTCGATCATGTGGTGCCGCGGAGTCGCGGTGGGCCGACCACTTGGGAAAATATTGTTTGCGCGTGTTTGGCATGCAATGTGAAAAAGGGCGGCCGCACCCCACACGAGGCCAGGATGAAACTGGTCCGCCACCCGACAAAACCAAAGCGCAACCCTATGTTGTCGCTCAAATTAGAGAATCCCAAGTACGAGAGCTGGCGGACTTGGCTCAACGGGGTTTATTGGGAAATCGGGACGAGGGACTGATCCGGTCTTAATTGCGACACCCCCTCGATGTTGTGGCTATAGGCTTGCCGCCAGGGCCGCGATCATAACCTTGCCACCTGCTGTCATTGCTGGCTCGCCGTAGGGTGGGTGGAGATGTCCTTGCTGGCAGTTCGCAAGGTTATGATCAAGGCCGCCGCCAGGAACGCGCCTTGTAACTTGGCTTAATCGTGACTAGAATCAAAGTAGGAACAGTGCTGTAGCAGGGCAATTGTTCGTTACCAAGGGACTGATAGCGTGGGACTTTCTGATATCGACCGGAACTTGCTGGAGCGCTGCCTTCAAAAGAAGTCCAGGGCATGGGAAGATTTTGTCGACCGCTTCATGGGCTTGGTTCTGCACGTGATCCGGCACACAGCCCAGTCCCGCAGCATTCGCCTCTCGCCGGAGGATCGCGATGATCTTTGCGCCGAGGTCTTCTTAGCGGTGATACGGAATGATTTTTCGGTGCTGCGGAACTTTCGCAGCCAAAGCAGTCTGGCGACCTACTTGACCGTTGTCGCGAGGCGAATCGTCGTCCGCGACCTCTTGGCTCGCGGCCCTGGTGCGCGCCTTGCCGTCGGCTTGCAGCATTCGCCACAAGTGATTCCCGATCCGCATGTGAGCGTCGAAAAACAGGCAATCGACCGCGAGGAAGTCGAGCAGTTGCTCGGCAGCCTGCAAGACACGGAGGCCCTGGTGGTCCGCATGTTCCATCTGGAAGGCAAGTCGTATCAAGAGATCAGCACGATAGTCGGCATGCCCGAGAACAGCATTGGCCCCATCCTCAGCCGAGCTCGCGAAAAGCTTCGCCGCGCGGCCGTGAACTCAGCGGTGACTTAATCGCAAGAGAAAGATTGACTCGTGGCGGAAATAGTCTGGGTACCCGGATCTTCGCCTGGCCGAATCGGCGGAGTTGATTACGGAACCGTTCGGATCGGCTTGGCCGTGACCGACCCCGATCGCACGATGGCCAGTCCGCTGGAGATTTACACCCGCCGCAATCCTCAGTTGGACGCGAAATACTTTCAGCAGCTTGCCCAAGAAGAGCGAATCGCACTATGGGTTGTCGGCCTGCCCGTCCACCTCGAT
>JANXQG010000502.1 GCA_025356915.1 Planctomycetota bacterium
TACATCGCCCTGGAGTAATTCCAGATCTCGCCGGAACTCGACAGCACGGCGACAATCGTCTTCCAACTGCGCGAAGACGCCACTGGCAGCCGTGGCCTCGGTCCAGTTCTCGGCTAGGCGGTCGACAGCCTGCTTGAGTCCGCCGCGCAAACGCCGCGTGAACAGCCAGAGCAATACAAAACACCAGAGCACGAACCAGAAGGCCGAGGCAATATACGACTCCACGCCCCAGATCGGCGTGGGCGCGGCCAACCACCAGGAATCATAGAAGAAATTCTTTCCCAGCCGGAAGAGCAGAAAGCCTAGCATGGCCAGAAACAACATCTCGTAACGCCAACGGGTAAACCAGCCTGTGTGCCGCGCGGCTTGCCGGCCGATCAGGGCGTCGAGATCCCGCGACAAGCGAACGGCAAAGTTCAAACTGGCCGCATCCGCTTCGGCTTCGATGGCTACAACAGAGGCTGACTTCTTAGGCAAACCGGCCTCGGCCGCGTAGCCTTCCAGCACGACAGCCGCGCGGCGAAGTTGAGTCGGGTCGAAACCGTTGGCCACCGTCTGGCCAGGCCGCTGCTCCAATTGGCGATTGCGGCGATGTTTCTGCCACGTCCTGGCACCTTCGACCACACCCCAGAGAGCAACTTGGGCCGGCGTCCGCGCGCGATAGAGCAGCGCCCCGGAAACCAGGCCGCCGATACCCTGGTAAAGTCGCAGCACGAGCGAGAAGGGACTGAATCCCCATCGCGACGTGACTTGGCCCAGCAGGCGATTCTCCCACGGTCGCTGTGCGGAAAGCAGTTCGCTGCGGATTTGCCCAGCAAGCGACGACAATAGTTCACTACGCTGCTGGTCGATGGCCGTGCGCAGGTTTTCGATGGCCGGCATGGCATCGTCCAAGCGACGGCGGCAACTTTCCAATGCCAGGGCGGCCAGATCGAGAAAGTTGGCGCGGCGAATCCTGGCAGCCGCAACTCCCGCGAACTGTCGCGTGAGTAGATCGATTAGGGCGGCAAACTCTCCTTGTGGCGCACGTCCCTGCTGGGCATCGGCCAAGGCAGCAACCGAGTCGACGAAGAATACGCGACCGGCCTGATAGCGCGGTTCCAAGGTGTGTCGCCAATCATCGCGAACATCGGCGTCCTGGTCGGCATGGGTCTGAACGAAGACCAGTCGTGCTCCCGGGGCAGCAGCAGCAAGCTCCTCGGCCACCCGTGCGCTGCGGTACTTCTGCTGCGTGGTAGTCACGATCAAAACGTCGCAGTGTGGCAGTATCCGCCGCAGCCGGGCCAGTGTCGTATCGGGCGGCAGCGGTCTGGAGGCATCGGTCGTGTCGGGGTCGGGGCAATCGATAAGAACCAAGTTCGCCAGCGACGGAAGATCCTGTTGGATCAGATCGATCTCTTGTGCATCCATACCCAAGATTTCGGGTGTCAGTCCTGGGCGGCAGAGCAGGACAGGACGAGTTGTCGTCGGGCGACCGCGACCCGAGCGGACCAATTCGGCCCCCGCCAGTGCGTTGATTAGCAAGCTCTTGCCCGTTCCGGTCCCCCCTAATGTGGCAACAATGAGCGGTGATTCCAGGCGGATACGGAGGGAATTCAGCCGATCCGCAAGCCGGCCAATAACCGCTTGACATGTCTCGGCTGTCCGCCATGGGGGGGCACCGAGCGACCAATCCTCCAAACGTTTTGCCAGGGCGTCGATTTCCGCCAAAAGTTCAAGATGGGCCAGGTCGTTGGTAGACATCCTTATAGAATATAGGCCAAATGGAGGGATGGGAAGGAGGATGTGGGAAACCGAATGGCAAACGAAGAATAATAAAATGACTTTTCCGGTTTTAGGTGCAGAAGACAATTATTCGCGTTCCGCACCTGGAACCGGAAGAGCCAAAAAAATCCGTGCCCCCACTCCTTTGGAGTAGTATGCGCCGTCCTCACAATCGGTTACACTTAGAGATTGTCCGGATAGCCACCTAGACATTCGGTTCAGTTTTTGACGGAAAACAATGTGTATGCTGACAATTCTTTATCGAGTCGCGAAAAACACTCCCATTCTCCTTGCGGCGAATCGTGAAGAGTCTTTCGAGCGACCTACCCAATTTCCCAAGATTCAATCTGGGACACCCCGGATCGTCTGCGGGATAGATAAGCAGGCCGGAGGAACGTGGCTGGGCGTGAATCAGTTCGGCCTGTTGGTGGCGGTCACCAATCGTGCTCGAGTCCGCGCTCCACTGGAACCGCGATCACGTGGATTGCTCTGTCGCGATCTACTCGATGCTCGCAATGCACGAGAGGCTGCGGAGTTGGCCCGCAAGGAGTTAGCCACGGGTCGTTACGCCGGTGCGAATTATCTTTGTGCTGACGGCAAGTTCGCCGCCGTGGTCCATGGTGGGCATCGCGTCGAGGTCGTCGAGTTGGAAGCGGGCCTGCATACGCTCAGCTCAGGTAACCTTGATGATACAAAGGACGAGCGGCACGAGTTTGTCCGTCGCATGCTGACTTTACATACCTTGGACTCGGCTGTAACATTTCTGGCGGTGGCCAGCCGCTCTTTCTCCCGCAAGCTGGATGGCGAGGGTCGGCGAGGTGTGGTGTTGACTGGCGGCGAATATGGCACGGTGTCGTCCACCTTGCTTTCGCTACCACGAAAGATCCAGCAGTCAATTTATCAGTACAGCGATGGTCCTCCCTCCGACCGTCCCTACGAGGATCTCTCTGCTCTGTTGCGACAGGTGTTGTCGGCTGGTCGCACCCGCAAACCGACCGTTGCACTCGAAAAGAAGGATCCTGAGAAGAAGGATCCTGAGAAGAAGGATTCTGAGAAGAAGGATTCTGGAAAGAAGGGTGGCGAGGGAGTCAAGAGCAAGAGCATCAAGCAGGCGACCGGCGGCGAATGATCGCAGTCGCAATTGCGGCATTGCAGCTATGCTCATTCCTGTCGGCTCGGCAGTTGGCTGAATAAATTTTTTTAAGAGATTGGTTTTACATGGCAGCAAAGCGGCGGACCGGTATCTGGCTGATCGGAAGCAAGGGTGGAGTCGCCATTACGACGATTGTAGGATTGGTCGCACTGAAGAAAGGCCTCGTCACCTCGACGGGGCTGGTGAGTCAGCTTCCAGAATTCGCGGATCTCGACTTAGTCTCGTGGGATGATTTCGTAATTGGTGGCCATGAGATCCGTGGCTTGCCGCTCTGCCAGGAGGCCTATCGCGTTACCACGGAAATGCGTGCTGCGAGCCGCGAAGTGATCGACCAGTGCCGCGATGAGTTGGAGCGAATCGAGGCACGCATTCGTCCCGGTACGACATGGAATGTTGGGCCAACGATCAGCGGCCTTGCCGATCTCGACCTTCCCCGGGGAGAGACACCGCGACAGATCGTCGATCGTCTACAGAACGATCTGCGTCACTTCCAGCAGAACGAGAAGCTCGATCATCTGATCGTCGTGAATGTGGCTTCCACCGAACCTCCGCTACGATTGGCCGATTCGCCAGCAAGCTGTTTACCGACGACATGGGCCGAGCTTGAACCCCACTTAAAAAGTGCGGACTGCCCCTTGCCGGCTAGTTCGCTCTATGCCATTGCCGCCCTGGACATGGGTAGTTCCTACATCAATTTTACGCCGTCGCTGGGCGCCGCTCCGGCCGCCATCGATGAGCTGGCCCGACTACGCGGTGGCCGCCATGCCGGCTGCGACGGAAAGACGGGCGAAACTCTTTTGAAGAGTGTTCTGGCCCCCATGTTCGCCGCTCGAAATCTCCAGGTAATGAGCTGGGTGAGCCACAACATCTTCGGTAATATGGACGGCCGGGTCCTCGACGATCCGGCCAACAAGCGAGCCAAGCTTGAAAGCAAGGATCGCCTCCTAGGTGAGATCCTCGGCTACAAGCCGCAGACCCATATCTCGATCGAGTTCATTGAAAGCCTCGGCGATTGGAAGACCGCCTGGGACCACATTCATTTTGCCGGATTCCTCGGAACGCCAATGACGTTCCAGTTCATCTGGCAAGGGTGTGATTCGGTGCTGGCTGCCCCCTTGGTGATCGATTTGATTCGCTTCACCGAGTTGGCTCGGCACCGCGGGCAGACTGGTTTACTCAAGTTCCTGGCCAGTTTCTTCAAGAGTCCTCTGGGCGTTGCGGAACACAGTTTTGTTCACCAGTTTCAGATGCTTCAGCAGTGGCTCAGCGAAGCCGATAGTGCAAAGGGTTCAGAATGATACAGACGTCTCCCTATTGCCGCGCTTCGGATCACTTCAAATCGTGCAGCGTATAAAACGCTCGCCTATCTCAACATACAACATCGTTCAAAGAAAATATCACGAATGACCACTCCATCCGCAGAAGAAAGACCCGAAAGTCCACGAACCACCCCAGGTCCGACCGAACGTTCGGCTCCTCGCCAAACAAATCGTCGCCGCACGTTCAGAAAACAATCGAGACCGGCCGCAGTACCGGCGGTTGAGTTAGACGACAATTTTGACCTGGATGACGATGACGATGATTTGGAACTTCCGTCGTATGGGAAGCGATTCGATCGCGGGATGAAGGAAGCAGCGTCAGGCAGTCCGCGGAAGGCGGTGAAGCCAGCGGCTACTAAGCCGCCAGCGGCTCATGCAGCGATCAGACCGGCGGTTTCAAAACCGGCAGTAGAACGCAAAGCAAAACAGACATCGCCTCCATCTGCTGAAATCGCAGTAAAAAAGCCAGTGGCCGCAAAGCCGTTAACAGCCATTCACGCGAAGCGGCCAGCGACGCACAGGAAACCGCTTGAGGAGAAACCGCCGGTCGCAGAAAGGCGGCCGGTCGTGGAAAAACCGCCAGCGACCTACCGGAAACCGGTTGTGGAAGAACCGCAGGTTGCAGAAAAGCGGCCGGTCGTGGAAAAACCGCCAGCGACCTACCGAAAACCGGTTGTGGAAGAACCGCAGGTTCTTGAAAAGCCCACGGTTGCAGAAAAGCCGCAGCGGGAGAGAAGGCAGCGGGAGAGAACGCCCGTGGAGGAGAGAACGCGCGTGGAAAGGCCGGTTGCCGAGCATCCCCGTCCAGCGGCAGCGCGCGGCAAAGCGGTTCATAGCGAGAAGTTTGCCGCATTGGGATTGAGCGAAATCATGCTCGGTGCCTTGGCCGCAGCCACTTACCAAGAGCCGACACCGGTCCAGGCGGGCTTTATTCCCCGCGCGCTGGCGGGTGTCGATGTGATGGGCCAGGCCCAGACGGGTACGGGCAAGACGGCCGCCTTCGTGCTCCCAATCCTCCAACTCCTCAATGCCAGCCGGCCCGCGCCGCGCCAGATGCCGGCCGGCCAGCATCGACCGCGTGGCGCGAGTGGTTTGCCGATCCGCTGCCTGGTGCTCACACCGACTCGTGAGCTCGCTCTCCAAATCGAGGAGAGTGTTCGGACCTACGGTGCCGAACGACCCATTCGCTCAACGACGGTCTATGGCGGGGTCGGCTTCCAGCCGCAGGTCAACGCCCTGCG
>JANXQG010000691.1 GCA_025356915.1 Planctomycetota bacterium
AACGTTTGTTGTCGCCGGTTCCCTCGCTGCGTCACGTGGTGAGGCATTCCGGGAATTACCACTCTCGCTAATCTTGCCATGCCGTTATATTAACAAATGACTCGCGTTTCGTCAATAACCAGTATTGTGTCCCCCGATTTAGTAGGATTTAGGGTGATTGTTGTATGGCGGTCCCGCTCAGTAGTTTTGGCCTTGAAATGAGACCCGACCCCATTTAGTTTTATTTAGTTATAGGGCTCTTCCGGTTCTAGGTGCGGAACGCGAATAATTATAGGGTGGGGAGAGCGCAGCGAGCCCCGCCAATTCCGTTGCGGTCCACTTTTGGTGGGGCTCGTTTCACTCTCCCCACCCTACTTCTGCACCTAATACCGGAAGAGCCAGTTTAGTGTGCAAACCCGGAAACTACACCACCACCGTCTTCCCGCCCTGGTTCCAGGTAATTCCCAACACCACATACTCCACATCTTCGCTGCCACGGTTCGTCATGCGATGAATCTCTCGAGGGTCGATGGCGATTGAGTCACCGCGGCCGAGTACCACCGTCTCGCCTGCCACGACCATCTCGGCCTCGCCCGCCACAATAATAAAAATCTCCTGCATGTCCTCGTGGTAATGGGCCGAAAAGCTGTTGCCAACAGGGAGCCTGGCCCAGTTGACCATCTGCACGGTGCCGGACTGAAGTTCGTCGCGTAGAAAGAGAACCTTCTTCCACACGCCGGGGGCGAGCGGATTCTCGTGGCTGGCGGGGATGAACGGCTTGTCGCCGGCGCGGATGATCTTCATGATACTTGGAAGCTTCTCCTAGCTCATAGTACCTTCGTAAATCCCGGCATGGCGATCGGATATCGACCTTGCGCGTCCGGAACGACGGGCGGGGTCGAGTTCATCGTGAAGCTATCCAATCCCGGCGCCAGTTCCAGATTGGAGGCCAGGGCCTGCTCCCAGGTAATCTCGCGGCCCGACTCGGCTGCCATCCGCCCGAGGATGCCGGCCATGGCGGCCTTGGCGCTGAACTCCGTCTCGTTATAGGGCTTATCCTTGCGAATGGCCTCGAACAGCAGGTCATGCTCGACCTGGTACGGGTTTTTATGCTGTCCTTTGGCGGGCTTCCAGATCTGGTTGGCGGCAGTCTGCTGATGCCCCTTGAAGATTCGCGGCATGTTCTGCCCTTCGCCGAGGACCGCCGACCCCTTGCTGCCATGGACCGTAACGCCGAAAAACTCCCAGCAGCCGGTCATCAACCGGCCCTGGGCCATCAACCGCGTGCCGTCGGCAAACGTATACTCCACCGCGTAATGATCGAAGAGTTGGTCGGCCTCGGTGCGGGTTTGGCGACCGCCTTGCCCCTGGGCAGAAACAGGCCACGCATTCTTGATCCAACAACAGACGTCGAGGTTATGGATTAGCCAGTCCAAGAGGAAACTGCCGTTGAGCCAAGTGTAGCAGGAGTAGTTGCGGACCTGGTGGGCCAGCTCGTTGACATCGGACGTGCGGGGATGAAAACCGACGGGACCATGCACGCGATAGGCCCAGAGGGAGATCGGATCGCCGATGATGCCTTCTTGGATCTTGCCAATGGCCTGCTCCAGCGGCGCTTCGTGCCGGCAGCGAAGTCCACCGGCGATTTTGAGGTTCTTCTTCGTGGCTTCTTCGCCGGCCTTGAGCACACGGCGAATGCCCGGAGCGTCGACGGCGAACGACTTCTCCATGAACACATGGCAGCCTTTCGCCACGGCATATTCCAGGTGGCTCGGCCGAAAAGCGGGCGGCGTGGCCAAGAGCACGACTCCGCCGGGGCCGATCGCATCGATCGCCTTCTTGTAAGCATCGAGGCCAACGAACTGGCAATCCGCCGGAACATCGACCTCCTTGGCCAGCGGACTGCGGGTCAACCCATTGACGCAGCCTCGCACTTTGTCCTGGAAGAAATCGGCGACAGCGACCAGTTTTTTAGGCCCTGCGGTTTGCAGGGCCTCGTGGACCGCCCCGTTGCCGCGGCCACCGCAGCCCACCAGGGCAATTTTGATTGTGTTATCCTCGCCGGCATAGGCCCGTTGCGAGATTGCGCTGGCCAGTGCGACCCCGGCCAACGCTCCGCCGGTTTGCTGAAGGAATTTGCGACGTGTCGATTGATTACTGGGCATGATGGGTCTCCAGGTTAGTTTGTGAAATGGACTGGACTCGGCGGTACGGTGGGCCGAGCAAAAGGGTGGGACTCGTTTCACTCGGCCCACCCTACTTTCTCCGGTTAATGGTTCAACTGATGATCTGACGGCTTCACGTTTTTCTTGAACCCGCCGTTATGAATTGGACTGGGATCGTAGGCACCGACCAGGTCAACCTTGGCCTGGGCGGGAATCTTTTCTTCTAGCCCCATGCACCAATAGCAGGCGTTGACCATAAGGCGGCGGAAGTTTTCGCACTTCAGGTCGTCGGCGTGACCCATGGTGGTCGTGAATACCCGCGAAGCCTTCCCCTGGGTGCCCGTATAGCTCTTCGTCCGGCGACTGGCACGGGTTTTTTCTTTTCGTTAGGCGGGTCGGTCGGTTTCATGCCCACCAATACGTGGCCGAGTACCAGCGGCTTGCTGTCGCCGGTCAGCGTGGTGATGGCATATACGTCCGACGGTCCCCATATCTCGCCCACGCCGCGGACGACCGGGTGCTGCTCCATGCCCGGGACGATGGTGCCCCGCGTGCTTTCAAAGTTATGATGCCCGTAGTGGTCGATCCACGTTTCGCCCAGCACCTGCCGGCCGAAACCGCCGGAGAATTTGGCGTCGTTGAAACTGTACTTGGCATAAGGGTTGTCCTTGTGCCGCGTGTAGTTGAAGGCATGCGTCGCCGTGCGCAGACCGATGACCGGCTTGCCCGATTCAATGTAATCGACAAAATGCTTCATCTGCTCGTCGGGTAGTTCGCGGAAGCGGGCGAAGATCACCAGCAAGTCGGCTGAATCGAGGGCTTCCAGCCCGGGAATGTTCTGGGCACCGGGATCGATGAAGCCGGTCGCTGGATTGATGGTAAAGAGCACCGTGCATTTGCAACCGTGGTGGACGGCGAGGATCTTGGCCAGTTGCGGGATCAATTCCTCGCTGCGGTATTCATCGTCGGCGGCGATCAGCACGACATTTTTGCCTGCCAACAGCCCAGCCTTGCCTTGCAGCACAACGCCCGGCTTCTCGGCCTGGACCGTGGTCGCGGTAAGGATGAGTGCAATTGCCAACGATGTAGTCCGGAGTGGAAGAAAACGTGGTATGCGGTTCATGAGAATAGCGTCTTGAGCGGGGCGAAGTGAAAATTTTTGTACGCAGGAAAGGTAAAATAGTCCGCTTGCAGGCCCGTGGATTGGATTCAACGTGCGCCTATCAAGCAGGAAAGCATGACTGCTAGTATAACGCACCGCCTCGTGGCGTTCCAGGCCGGTGACCACCTTCTCGGCCTTCACCAACTAGGCCTCGCACGCGGCAACCTTCCGTTCGTGCTAGCTCGACTCCCTGGTTTAACTCTGGCCGTTGGTGGGCGAGATCTCGGGAATCCA
>JANXQG010000524.1 GCA_025356915.1 Planctomycetota bacterium
AAAGGAGGTGGACAAGACCTTCAAAGTCGATGCCAAGACCATCGTGCTCCGCAAGCTCAACACCCTTCACACACCGGTCAAAGACCGGATGCTGACACTGGAAGGCGTGCTGGTCGAAAGCCAGGCCGAACTACTGGGCAGCCAGAAGTTGTGGGAACGCGTGCCGAAGGTTTTGTCGCCAGCCCAGGTCAACCGCCTGCTCGAGATGCCCAAACCGGGTGACCTCTGCTGGCGACGCGATCGGGCATTACTGGAACTGCTGTATGCCACCGGTTGCCGAGCGTCGGAGCTTTCAAACTTGAAACTTCAAGACGTGCATCTCGACGAAGGCTATTGCATCTGCCGCGGCAAAGGCGACAAGCAGCGGATGGTGCCGCTGGGCGTCAAGGCCACTGCGGCCATACTGGCGTACACCGAGCACGAACGTGGCCCACTGGCTGCCCTGGTTTCGCTGCCGCCACAGTGGGTTCTGCTTTCTTATCGCGGCCGTCGTCTGAGGCGCGAGCGGATCTGGGAACTGATGAAGCGCTACGCCCTGCGCGCCGGTGCGCCGCCGGAGATCGGCCCCCACACCATGCGGCACAGTTTTGCCACGCACATGCTCGCCGGGGGAGCCGACCTGCGGCAAGTTCAGGAGATGCTGGGCCACGCCAGCATCGCCACGACGCAGATTTATACGCACGTTGATCCCACGCGATTGAAGGCGGTACACCGCAAGTTTCATCCTCGGGCGTAGCCTTTTTGGTGGGACTGGCGGCGTTCGCCCTGTCTTATCTTGCCCTACCTTCCTATTTCTCCGCGGTCGCGTCGAGCTTCTTCTCGAGATCCTTCTTGGCCTTGTCCAGAGGATCCGAGTCAACATCCGGTTCGAGTTCCGCCGCTTTTTTGGGTTTGAAGATGAAGTCCGTAGTGTCGTTCAAAAAACTTTCCTGGTCTTGCCTGGCTTTTTTGATTTTTTCCTCGTGGCTCCTATAATATCGAGTTGCCGAAATCATATCGCCCTTCTGTTGGTAGCATTGCCCCAAACGGACATCGTACAACGGGTTGTTGGGTTGCAACTTGCTCCCCTCAACGAAGTCGCTGATGGCTGCATCCAATTGAAGTCGTTTGGCAAAAAGGACGCCCCGATTGTAATAGGCTTTGACCATCTTGGGATCCTCGCGGATTGCCGCGTTGAAATCGGTAAGGGCCTTTTCCGCAATTTGTTGATTGGCATAGGCGAGGCCCCGCGTGAGGTAGGCCCTGGCCAGGTGGCGATTGGCGCCGATGGCTTCCGTTGCGTCGTCGATGCATTTTTGCCGCAACTCGTTCGCCTTTTCCAAGCAGGAAGCGATTTCCGTTCGGTCCGTTGATTTTTTCGCCTTTTCAAGCTCCGAGGATGCCATCGCCGAATGGACGAGGGCGCGCCCGCCATAAGCCTTGGCACACTTGCGATTCAACTGCACGGCCTGGGTGAAGTCCTCGATGGCCTTGGGAAACTCCAACTTCATGGCATAGACCATGCCGCGACCACTGTAAGCTTCTGCCCTGGTGCTATCGATACTGACCGCCGTATTACAATCGTTCATCGCTCCGGCATAGTCTTCCGCGATTGTACGGGTAACGGCACGGCGGAGCAGCGAGCTGACGAGGCAAGGATCCAGTGAAAGCGCCTTTTCATACTCGGCCAAGGCACTCTTGGTGGCACGCAGATTGTGATAGATCGAACCGCGAAGCTCGTGTGCCATGCCACGTATCGTCTTGACATGCTTCATGCCTTCCGGATCGCCTTTGAACTTCTTCGACCGGTCGATCGCCGTCTGGCAGTCGGCCACCGCTTGTTCGCATTCCGCAACCTCGGCGAGGGTTCGCATTTCCGACGCCTTCTCCAATCGGGCTTTGGCACGAATGACGTAGACCTCGATTAGATTTCCATCCAGATGGATGGCCGCATCGCAATCGATGATGGCGAGATCGATTTCGCCCAACTCGCATTCGCCACGAGCACGAGCAACATGCGCTGTAGCCAGATTAGGATCGGCCTTCAACGCCACATCGCAATCGGCTATAGCACTTTCGTAATCGCCCATATCCAAGTGGATCATGGCTCGCTGCATGCGAAGCCCCACCTGACGGGGATCAAGCTTGATGGCCCGGTCAAAATCATTTAGAGCCTTTTCCATGATCTTTGCGGTTTCGTCTGGCCTTGTACTAGTCTTGGCCATGGAGTAATAGAGTGCGCCACGGTCTGCCACGACATCGACCTGTTCAAGACCGTTATCGAGGGCCTTGGTGAAATTTTCTAGTGCCTTACCGGTTTCACCAAGATTCTTTTCCACCTGTCCCCGTGTGAAGTAGGCCGAGGCAAGCTTGCCATCGATCTTCAGTGCTTCATTGCAGTCGTACAATGCCTGGTCGAACTTCTTCATTTGCAGGAACGTCGCGGCACGGCGTTCACGAGCCTGAGCTGAGTCGGCCTGCGCGTCCAAGGCGCTGTTGAAGTCAGCTAGTGCCTGATCGAGATCGCCTCGAGCGAGTGCCTTGTTGCCACTTTCAATCAGTTCCGCCGCCGATCTCCCACCTATTGGGGGAGAACCGCTACAGCTCGTCAACACCAGTAGCAAGATTACCAGCGGCCAATAACGCGAAAGATTCATGGTTTCCTCTGTCTGTCGAACACAAAATACGTTAAAGCCCCTGTCGCGTGGCAAAAAGACAAGAAGCTCCGACGCGAGTGAATCCTAGGTATTATTGTAACCTCAATGGACGAAACCGTCATTTACCTTCCTCATGGAAGCTGGCATCTCTGGCGATCATCCCAAAATGCTATAATATCAAAAATTGGGCTGCGGTATACCGGGATAAGGAGAATTCGATGGCAATGCAGCGATTCGTTCAATGGATTTTTCTTGGATTCCTCGTCAGCATAACGCTCATGGAAGGGCAGGGGGGGGCCCAAGGGAACCGGACTCGCCCTGAGACCCGCAAGCCCGCGGCCCACGGTTTCACCGCTGAAGAGGCCCGCCGACGCATGGTCGACGAGGAAATCGTCGCAGCGGGGGTGAAGAACCCACGGGTGATCGCGGCCATGAGGGCCACGCCACGGCACGAATTCGTGCCGACCAATCTCTGGCCCCACGCCTACTACGACATGGCCTTGCCGATCGGCGATGGGCAGACGATTTCTCCGCCGTTCGTCGTGGCCTTTATGACCGAGGCCATCGATCCACAGCCCAAGGATAGGGTGCTGGAAATCGGCACGGGCAGCGGCTACCAGGCGGCTGTATTAAGCGGCCTAGTGCAGGATGTCTATACGATTGAGATCGTGGAATCGCTCGGCAAGCACGCCGCCAAGACCCTGAAACGACTGAACTACGAGAATGTGTACACTAAGGTCGGCGACGGATACCTAGGCTGGCCGGAACACGCCCCATTCGACAAGATCCTCGTCACCTGCTCCCCGGAAAAAGTGCCGCAGGCCCTGGTCGACCAACTCAAGGAAGGCGGACGGATCGTGATCCCCGTCGGTCAGCGCTATCAGCAGACCCTGTATCTACTGAAGAAAACCAGCGGTAAGATGCTTCCTGAGTTGTTGCTGCCGGTGATCTTCGTGCCCATGACCGGCAAGGCTGAGGAAATCCGCCTAGTCAAGCCCGACCCGAAGAATCCCACCGTACAAAATGGCGATTTCGAGCAAGTCTTCGGCGATCCACCGCAGGCAGCCGCCTGGCATTATCAGCGGCAAATGGAAGTTGTTGCAGCCGACGATGCGCCGTCAGGCAAGCAGTACATCCGCTTCCATAACGCCGAGTCGGGCCGTGGTGCCCAGGCCCTGCAAGCCTTCGCCGTCGACGGCCGCTATGTCCGCCAATTGGAAATTTCAGTCCGCGTCCGCTATCACGACATCCATCCAGGGCCCACGGCGGTGCAACTGCCAATGGTGGGATTGCAGTTCTACGATGAAAACCGCGGCACGATCTGCGAAAAAATGCTCGGTCCCTGGCGAGGCAGCAGTGACTGGAAGATCGAAGCGAAAAAGATCGAAGTACCCGTGCGTGCCCGCGAGGCGATCATTCGTATCGGCCTGTTCGGAGCCACGGGTGAACTCTCAATGGATGATTTGCAAATGAAAGGGCTGCCGTGAGTGGGGCTATCGAGTTGCGTAATTTCCGAAGGAATCTCAACAGGGCAGGGGGCTAAATTCGGACGAGATCACAGGGCAAAAAACGGCTATTCCGTGCTTGGCTACGTCAGCGTGGGAAAATGTCTATCCGAAAAGCCCTCACCACATGCCCCTCTCCCGAAGGGATAGGGGGGGGTGGGATAGCCTCTAACTACCAATTTATCGCGTTTGTTGCAATCAATACGTCTATTGGGTGTGATTGATGTGCTATTCATGGTTGCTTTATCTTTCGGCCGGATTGCCTTAATCCACAAAGATTACCCAGCCTACTTGATTTTTTTAATGTGGGTGATATGTTTAGATCATGTAGAGGAATTACTTTGTCTGATTTCTTGCAAATAGGAGAAGAGAAATGAGTTGCGAAGGTATGAAGAAGATGTTTGTGGCGGGCGTGGTGGTCTTTGGGTTGTCGTTGTGTGCTGCCCAGGCGAATGCAGGATGGTGGTGGGGCGCTGCTCCGGTCTACTACGGTGGCTGGGATTGCTGCGGCACAAACGCCTATGTTGTTCCCTATTATTCCAGAGGGTACGGTTACGGCGTTCATCACCGGGCCGCCTACCGGAGCGGCTATGGCTGGTCCTGCTGTGGCAACCCTTGTTGCACCCCCGTCTCCTGCTGTTGCTCGTCGGTCGCATACTGGGGAAGTCCAGTAGTCAGCTCCTGTGGTTGCGGTATGGCGACCACAATGACTGTCTCAGGGGGGGCCGTCGAAGGGCCGTCCATGCCGACCCCGGCTGCCGCGCCATCGTCTGCGGGGACACTAGCCAAGCCTAGCATAACTCCAATGACTCCAATCACTCCGCCAGAGAAGCCCCTTACTCCGCCAGAGAAACCCCTTGCTCCGCCGGCTGGAATTCCAAGTACGACGGCACCCCTGCTGCCTGATGGTGGGGGCATTATTCCGCCGGTGCCAAACCGTACTTCGATCGAGCCAATGGTCGGCGACGGTGGAATTCTCACCGTTTACGTGCCGAACGAGGCCAAGGTGACAATTAACGGTTTGCTCACCAAGAGTACTGGCAGCAAGCGGCACTTTGTTTCCTATGGTCTGCGTCCCGGGTATACCTACAAATATGAAGTCAAAGCGGAAGTCGTTCGCGAAGGCAAAATCCTCACGGAAGTGCAGACGATTTCTCTTACGGCCGGCGATCGTGGCGGCGTAGCTTTTGGCTTCAATATCCCCAGCACCGAGGGTTTGGCCCAGACCGAGTGATCGAGATCGGCTGAGATTAGGATACATTCTTCCTTCTCGGAGAAGACAACGTCGCGGTCTCCCGCCAATCGTCGGCGGGAGGCCGTTTTTCTTATTTGGGTAAACGGAATGAATTCCGTTTTACGTAAGCGAACAGTGTGTGGCAAGATTCTCTGGCAGACGGACGCCACCGTGGCACGGGCATCTTGCCCGTGTTGAATTCCACGTGCTGGAAGCCCGTGCCACGCGCTTGCCAGAAAATCTTGCCACACACAGCGAACAACTTCCGTTGCAGCTTTTTACCGTTCATGCAATAATGATGGGAGTTCATGCCAAGCTGGCATGTCAGTTGTTAGATTGTTGTAGCAGTACTTTTGGAGATATTGCCCGTGTTTGATTCCATTGCCGTCGTCGGTGCTACCGGTGCCGTGGGAACCCTCATCCTCAAACTGCTTGAGTCACGGAAGTTTCCTTTCCGTTCGATCAAGTTTCTTGCCTCCAAACGCTCTGCGGGCAATACGATTACCTTCTGCGGACGCTCCTACACGGTCGAAGAACTGCGGCCTGAGGCATTCGATGACGTTCAGTTGGCCATTGGCAGCACACCGGATGAGGTGGCGAGGGATTTTGTTCCTGCGGCGGTCGCCCGCGGTTGCGTGGTGATCGATGAAAGCGGTTATTGGCGGATGGATCCAAAGGTGCCGCTGGTGATACCCGAGGTCAATCCCCACGCGGTTAAGCGACACCAGGGTATTATCTCCAGCCCCAACTGTTCGACCACGCAGATGGTCCAGGCATTGAAGCCGCTGCACGATGCCGGCCGAGTGCGTCGAGTGATCGTGAGCACGTACCAAGCGACCAGCGGGGTAGGGCTCTCCGGCACTCGCGACCTCGTCGGTGCTACGCGTGCCGCACTTGCAGGCCAGGACTATAAGTACGAGGCTTTTGCCCACCCGATCGCTTTCAATTGCATACCACAGATCGGCTCGCCGAAGCATCAAGGTTATACTTCGGAAGAGATGAAGATGGTGCTGGAAACCCGCAAGATGCTTGAAGACGACACGATCCAGATCTGTCCGACGTGTGTCCGTGTGCCGGTTGCTAACTGCCACAGCGAGAGCATTCTGGTAGAGACCGAGCGGAAAATCACCGTTGATGACGCCCGGAGGCTGTTCGCGGCAACTCCGGGCCTAGTCGTGCTGGACGATCTCGATAAGAAAATTTATCCCATGCCGCTGAGTGTCAATGATCGCGACGAGACATTCATCGGGCGGATCCGGGAAGATATATCCTCGCCCAACGGATTGGCCTTCTGGTGCGTCAGCGACAATCTTCGCAAAGGTGCTGCCACAAACGCCGTACAGATCGCCGAGTTGCTGGTGAAGAACGGGGGGTAGATGCGCACCATCAAGCTCACCCTGGCCTACGACGGCACCGATTTTGCCGGCTGGCAAATACAACCGAGCAGTAAAACAGTCCAGGCGACCCTTGAAGAAACGATCGAAAAGATCACTGCGGTACGGCCATCAACATTGGCCAGCGGAAGAACAGATGCCGGCGTGCATGCCTTGGGTCAGGTCGTCAGTTTCCGTACCGAATCGCGGTTGTCGACCGAAGTGCTTCAGCGAGCCCTCAATGCAGTGCTGCCTCCCAGCATCGCCGTGCTTGATGTGGCCAATATGCCCGACAGTTTCCACGTCATTCGCGATGCCTTGAGGAAGCTTTACCGTTATGTGATCTACAACGGGCCTGTTCGCGACATCTTTTCCCTCCGATACGCTTGGCATTTCGTTCGGGGGCGTTTGGATGCCGACGCCATGCAGAGGGCTGCCTCGTCGCTGGTTGGCAAGCACGACTTCAGTAGTTTCGAGACCTCAGGATCGCCGCGTAAAACGAGCATCCGCACGGTTTATGACTTGCGAATTGAACGGGGCAGGGGGGGGCAAGCGCACTTCATTACTTTGGAAATCGAGGCCGACGGGTTTCTCTATAACATGGTCCGCACAATTGTTGGCACGCTAGTCGAAGTGGGACGTGGTGCACGGCCGGAGTCATGGCCGGGCGAGGTGCTACAATCGATGGATCGCCGCCGGGCTGGCCAAACCGCGCCACCGCAAGGCCTGTTCCTCGTCAATGTCGAGTATCCAAAGGTAGCCCTACCTAAAGCCGTTGGTTACCTGAAAAGATAAGGCAACGGAATAAATTCCATTCTACTGAGGCATTTGCCGTTACCCTGAAGAGCAGTACTGTATCCATTGCTGAACCAGGATAAAACTGTTAAAATTAACGAGTTACAATGGTTTTTATTACCCACTCAGGATTGATTCCTGCTCAGGTGCAATGAATGAGGGTAAGCGATCGTGGTGCAAAATTGTCTAGGTTCGTATCGTTTATTGAAGGTAATCCATACCGGTCAGGCCACGCAACTTTCGCAGGCTTATGACGATGGCCGGCAACGGATGATAGCGATCAAAGCGATCTTGCCAAAAGCAGCCAAGGACAGCGAACAGGTCGGCTATTTGCGTCAGGAGTTCAAAGTTGGACTGGAAATCAAACATCCCCGGACGATCGAGGTTTACAGTTTCGACATTGACCGAGGTACACCGTTCCTGGCTATCGAGTGGTTTCCTGCCCCCAATCTAAAGAAACGAATTCGTTCCAAGGAAGACCGCGAGAAGATTTATCCGTTTATCCCCACAATAGTGGAGCAGTTGGCGGATGGATTGGGATGGATGCATAGTAAGGGCTGGGTCCATCGCGACATCAAGCCCGAAAACTTCCTGGTAAATGACACAGGACAGGCAAAATTGATCGATTTTGGGCTTGCCCAGCGGCCGTCTGGGTGGTTGGCGAAACTTTTGCCGATCAAACCAAAGAGACAGGGAACACCGAGTTACATGTCCCCCGAGCAGATCCGATGCGGGGCTTTGGACCAGCGCGCGGACGTGTACAGTTTTGGGTGTGTACTCCACGAACTCGTCGCTGGAGTCCCCCCGTACACGGGATCGACACAAGAAGAATTATTCGGCAAACATTTGAAGTCCGCAGTGCCTTCTTTGGAGTCGGTCGACAGCAATGTCACGGTCGATTTTGCCAATTTAGTCCGTCGGTGCCTATCCAAAGATGCTGCGGGTCGGCCTGCTTCGGCTCAGGAATTCCTTGAAGAGTTCCGCAAAATGCGGATGTTTAGGGTATTCCCGCATCGTTCTGG
>JANXQG010000526.1 GCA_025356915.1 Planctomycetota bacterium
GCGTAGGCATCTTGCTTGCGTCCAAAACCCGTCTTTCAAGTTTTGACGATCTTCCGTGAGGTTCCATCCTGAAACTTTTCAAACTTCACCCAGACCTCCGTGCCATCGCGGATTTCAACCTCCAAGGTATCGAGGTCTCGAGGGCTGACGCTCTTCGCATCGAGTCGGATGCCTTGAAGATCAAACAACGCACCGTGCGCAGGACAGTAGAAATTCTTCTTCTCCGGATCGTAGGAAATGCAGCCGCCATTGTGCGGGCAGATGGTTTGCAACGCAAGGAACTTGTTATCGCTGACCTGACAGAGGAAGATTGCTCCGACAGCCTCGGCCGGATAGCCGTTCCAGGCGTCCGAGCGGTCGTCAATCACGGGACAGCGTTGCGGCGGCCCCGCGACCGGTAGTGTGGCTAACGAAGCCACGCGGACCCACTTGCCCGACGCGCCCTTTTGTCGCCAGGGATTAAGGAATGCAGCCAGTGCCGAGAACGTCGGTACCGCCAGGGCAATAGCCCCTAGGCCAAGGGCCGTGAATTTTGCCAGGAATCCCCGGCGGTCAGGAGAAGGTGTGATCATGGTAGGAGATTCTTGGATCTTAGAGGTCAGTCGTCAGTACCAAGGACCGGCGAATCAATAAGTGTCGGGTTTTCGGAACGTACTCATCTCGCTCCGCGAGATGGAATGCATCTCGCGGAGCGAGATGAGTACAGTTATTGATTCGCCGGTCCTAAGTACTTTAATTTTGCATTGCTGCCCGGACGGCTTCAAGCACGCGCGATTGTGCCGCTTCGAGCGGCCCGTCCAGCGTAGCGCCGGCTGCTTTCTTGTGGCCACCACCTTGGAAGGTTTCAGCCAGTCTGCTGCAATCGACTTCCGATCGGCTGCGCAGGCTAAGCTTAAATTGACCGCTGGACTGTTCGACCAGGATCACGGCCACTTCGGTGCCTTCCACGGTGAGTGTCATGTTTATAATATCTTCCGTGTCGGAAGCCAAGGCACCCGTGGCCTCAAAATCGGTTCGCTCGATCCAGGTGTGAACCAATCGGCCGCCAAGCTCCGTGCTAGCCCGAGCCAGCGTGCGTCCAATAAGCTTTACGCGGGCCAAGCTGTCATGTTCGTAAAGATGCTTGTAAAGCAGATCGGGTTTCGCGCCGGCATCGACCAAACGCCCGGCCAGCCGCAACGTGTCGGCCGTAGTCGAGGAGAATCGGAACCAGCCGGTGTCGGTGGCCAGTGCCGTAAAGGCCGGTTGGGCGATCTCCGGCGTCAGCGGCACGCCCAAAGCATCAGCCGCTTCAATGACTATCCGGCCGGTGGCCTCGGCACGGGTGTTCTTGAACAACTCCGCCCCTAGGTCATCGCCGCTGACGTGATGATCCAGCACGACCTTGATCGCCTTGCTCCGCCGGATCACGTCGGCCATCTTGCCAAGCTGAATCCACGCGGTCGTGTCCAAAATGATGATCACTTCGCAATCGGCAAGCTGTTCGGGAGTCACCTCTTTGCCAAGCTGCTTGACTTTGTTTTGCGGGTCGAGGAAGGTCAGCGTCGGCGGAATAGCGAAATCATTGACCAGCAGCACGCCTTTGCCAAGCGATTCCAGGATGCCCGCCATCGCCAACTCGCTTCCCAATGCGTCGCAGTCGGGCCGGACGTGGCAGACCAGCAGGAATCGCTGGTGCAAGCGAACAATTTCAACAAATCGAGGCCAAGCAATCGATGAGATCATGAATCGTCAGCGGTGGGTAGTGGGAAGAATAAGGAATAAAGTAATATAAACCAATTATGAGTGGCAGACAAGTCATCCCATTGCCGATCCTTATCCCCTTGCTTTCCCCACGCTCTGAAACGTGAACGTCGCCTTGAAGCGGCGGTCAAGCTCCTTGGCCTTCTCGTGCAAGGTGGCCGCAGTAACCCTCGCCTTATCCCACGTGCAGACGATGATCGTGTTGGGGCTTGTGGCTCGAAACGTATATACCTGCGGGTAAGCACTGCGAATGGTAGCCAGATCGTCGTTGATGCCCGGGTGGATGTTCAAATTAATGACCACGATGCCATCCGGCGTGAGCTGCTCGCGGAGCCCCTTGTAAAAATCGACCGTCTTCAGTTGGAGCGGCTGGCCCGTGGTGTCGGTCTTCTCCGAAGGCTTGAGGAAGGCGTCCATGTAGATCACGTCGTAGCGTGTCTTGTTCGACTTGAAATACTTGAAGGCATCTTCGGTGATGATATTCGTGTTCTTCTGCGTGCGGACGTTAAAATACTTCTCGGCCAATTGAACGACCTTTTCGTCGATCTCGACGGCGTCGACCTTCACTTCCGGGTCGTAATGTTCATAGAAGTGGACCATCGCCCCGCCGCCAAGGCCGACGATCAGTATCCGCTTCTGCTCGGGCATGAAGAAGTAGCTGGCGAACATCAGGCGGCTGTAGTGCGTGACTAGCTCGTGAGGCCGCTTCATGTTCCAGAGGGTCTGGATTTGTTCGACGCCGTTGTCGCGAACGAAGTTCATCGAACGCATGCTCCCCTGGCGGCGGATGAGAATGTGCGAGTACTCGCTCTTGACGTCGGCCTCGATCGCGCCCGTCCCCTGCCCGGCTGCGTCAGCACGCTGCCAGCAAGTCAGTGCGGACAGGAAAAGTAAAACGATGGTGATATTCTTCATTTGATATTTGCAATTGCGAAGCCGCAAGCGGCAGAGGAATGAACTATTATACCTTCCGCAATCGGTTAGGCTGAAATTGGTGATCCGGCGTAAAGAGGCGACGATAACCGAGCAAAACCACGCTGAACGTGCCGAGCGACGTGCCTGCCGCGATAAGGAACATGATCATGATCTGGTAGCGGGCGGCCTGGCTGGGGTCTTGGCCAGCAATGATCTGCCCGGTCATCATGCCGGGCAGGCTGACCAGTCCGGCAACCATCATCGTATTGATGGTGGGGACCATGCCGACACGGATCGCCTGCTGCACCGCCCAGCGACCCGACTCCCAGCGAGTGGCCCCCAGGGCCAGCAAGGTCTCGACCTGGTCACGTTTGGAGGCCAACTCGTGGGCAATGCGGTCGAGGCTGAGCGAAACGGCACTGATGGTGTTGCCCAAGATCATCCCCAACAGCGGTATTGCGTAGCGCGGATTGTACCACGAAGGATGTTCCGCCGCCCCTTGAACCTGCACGATGCCGAAGAGGGCGATAGCCGTCATCAGCCAGCTTGTAGCCCACATCGAAATGATGCTATCGACCCAAATACCGTCGTATCGGTGTTCATTTCGTCGCACGGCCGAGATACCGGCAATGAGCGTCATGGCCGACATCATCGCCAGCACGAAGTACCATCCCCGCCCCGGCTCGAAGAGCCAATTCAGCACGTAGCCGATCAACAGCAGTTGGGTTGTGGTGCGGACAGCCGCCAGCAAGAGCCGCTGACCCAGGCCCAGTCGAAGCGCGGCCGAAATGGCGGCACTGATCAGAATCAGTGAAACGGCAACCGACAGTTGCCACGCGGTAAGTTCAATCGGTTGTTGCATGGGGAGATACCTACGAAATTAGCCGTCCGGCTTCGATGCGGACAGCGGTACGGCCAACTCGCTCGGCTTGGGCCTCGTTGTGGCTGACCCAAATCATGGCTCGTTCGGAGTTCTCCGTCAGCCAGCGGTCGATCCATTGTTCGACGGCCGTGGCGGTTGGTCCATCGAGAGCGGCCGTCGGCTCGTCGAGGAATAGGATCGTGGGATCGAGCTGCAACGCCCGGACTAGGGCCGCGATCTGGATTTCGCCGCCGGAAAGCTCGGCGACCTTCTTTTCCAGAAAGGCCGCGTCGCGCCCCAAGACGGAAAGGAACTCGACCACCCGGCGACGATCAAACTTCCGCTGTCGATGAACATTCAAGGCATAAGGCCTGCGCAAGGCGGCCTGGACCGTATCTTCAATCAAGGCCGCGCGTTGATGAAGATAAATTGCCGACGCCCTGTAGGGGGGCACCGCCTCGTGGTGAAGAACTTGGCCGCGGTAGCGAACTTCGCCCCGATCGAGTGGATCGAGCCGGGCCAACGCCCGCAAAAGGAGCGTTTTCCCCGCTCCCGAGGGGCCGGTCAGAGCAAGACGCATTCCCGATTCGATGGTTAGGGTAACCTCGTCGAGCAGCCAAGTCTCGCCATTCGGGTGGCGGCGGCCGAGATGATCGGCTTCCAGGAGCGTACCCATCTTTGGCATAGGTTTCAAACAATCTATACTGTCCGCGGTTGAGATTGTCCCAATC
>JANXQG010000567.1 GCA_025356915.1 Planctomycetota bacterium
AGTGAACTGCTGGGCTATTATCGTAAGTCCCCCCGGGACAGAAACTGAGTACGGACAATTTTTCCCCGGCTGCCACGGCAGTAGATAGCAGAGAAACGCATTCTCTACCCCAAAGTAACCGGCCTTTACCCAAGGGCCGGAGCGTGCCGAGGAACTCCCCGTTCCTCACAACAAGGCACGCGCGTTTCCCGAGCTTGGATCTGCCGTGGCAGCCGTTTTTGATAGGGTGTGAAAAGGGCGTGAATGGATATCACCAGGTTCGGCGCGGGTTTTTCCGAACCGACCGAAGGTCTTATACGGGACCGAGCCGTTCATGCCTCGACACGTCCCTGCCCATGGCAAAGACTAGCCCATGTTTGACAGTTGTCGCTCCGGAGGCTCGTCGTCCGGGTTGTGGACCTCGTTGTTACACACATCTCCAGATGCTATTGGCGAAATGGGTGCATTAGGGGAATGGATATCATGCAGAATTCCCGAATTCGCGATTTGGAGATTGTCTTGGCAGAATCTGGCCGGTAGTTGCGAAATATTAGAGGGGGCGGATAGCCCGGATTATTCATGAATTGTAGGGTGCGTGGAGCGAGCCCCTAGGGAAATGGTGGTTTACGCACGGAATCTAACTAACGGCAACACTTCATCCTGGTTTAGACTGGTTCGCGCAACGCACCACTGCGATTGAGTTTCCGTGCTCCGCCCACCAACAGCGCAAAAAGAAAGGGTTTCGTAACTCATTGCTACGAAACCCTTTACTTAGTCGGGGCGACAAGATTCGAACTTGCGACCTTCTGAACCCCATTCAGACGCGCTAGCCAGGCTGCGCCACGCCCCGAAAATCCCTAAATACTTACTGGTACTTGTCCAGCGGTTTCCAAAGGAACGCCACAAATCGTGAGCAGAAGCATATTCTATCCGCCCCTTGTCCGTACTGTCAACGGGTACCCCGGCTTTGCTCCCGATTTGGGCATAAATCCTCCCCGCTCACTCCTTGTCGACCGCCGTTGACATGTTCCGAGTCCCGCCACCTTTGGAGGTATTGGCCGAAACGGAACATAAACAGAACACCGGCCCGTGACGGCAGCCCATGGGCGTCTTCACGAGGAACTCGCAGAACTCCGGCGCCAAAGAATTTCAGGGCTTATTCTCGTCGGCCTTTTCATCATCAGCCGGCAGGGACTCGCGCCAAGGCTTATTGGCCGCGTAGCTCTGGGCCTCCTTCTTCAACTCGACGATGTGCTCCTTGGTGGCGATCTCGACGGCCTTGGCCGCCCACTTGCGAGCAGCCTCAAAGTCGCCGGCCTCCGCATGTGCGGCTGCCAGCGTGCTGAGGATGTGATCGGCCATCAACCTTTCCACCGACCAGCCGCAGCAAACCGTCGAGGATCGTGAGCGGGTGCGGAGGGCAGCCGGGGATGTAGAGATCGACGGGCAGGAAGCTATCGGCCCCGTCATGGACCTCGGGATTGCCAGCAAACGGTCCGCCGGAGATCGCACAAGCCCCAACCGCGATAACAATCTTCGGCGGCGGCACGGCATCGTAGGTCTTTTGCAGGGCCACCCGCATGTTCTCGGTCACCGGGCCCGTGATCAATAGGCCGTCGGCATGCCGCGGCGAGGCAACGAACTGAATGCCGAACCGCCCAAGATCCCACCCGACCGTACCGAGCACATTGATATCCGCTTCGCACGCATTGCACCCGCCTGCGCTGACCTGCCGAAGTTTCAGCGACCGGCCTAGCAGCTTCCGCAGATCAGGGCCCAGCGGGCCGCCTGGCTCGTACTGCTGGCCGCGGAGGACCAGGGCCTCGCGGGTTCTTGCTGCCAAGCGGTATTCCGTCGTGTGCCGGTGCTGGCCCTGCGGACAGGCATCCTGGCAATCGGTGCAGAAGAGGCATCGCCCCATGTCGATCTCCAGGCGTGCCTTGCCGTTGGCAGCGACGACCCGATTGAGCGCCCCGCTGGGACAGGCATCGACGCAGGATTTGCATCCTTCAGCACACGCGGTCAACGGCAAGGTCGGCAGGCCACGAAACCGATCGGGCAGGACCAGCGGTTCCTGCGGAAACTTGATCGTCCGATGCCCCTGACGAATTCGCTCAATTAGGATACTTAGCACAAAATCACCTCACAGGTCGTGACCGCAATAGGAAAGGTTGAAGCTTTTGTTGCAGAGCGGAAAGTCGGATATCTGTTGGCCCCGCAAGGCTATCGCCAGGCCAGTCCAGTTGTGGAACGAGGGATCGACAATCTTGTAGCGTGAGAACCGCCCCCGCGCATCGGTCAGCGCAACATGACATATCTCCCCACGCCAGCCTTCGACAAGCGTTACGGCAAAATGCTCCGGCTTCAGCTCGCCGACCTCAGCCCGAATGGGTCCATCAGGCAGAACCTGCAACCGCTCACGGAGGAATGCCACGGACCTTTGAATCTCCAGCCATCGCACGTAAGCCCGAGCGAACACGTCGCCAGAAACCCAGGTCGATACGGGCACCTGGGCAAATCGGTAGATGTCGGCAGGGAAATCCTGGCGCACATCCTGCTCCAGATCGCAGGCACGGGCCACGGGGCCGACCAGCCCAAGTGCAAGGCACGTTTCTCGCGAGATTGCCCCGGTGCCTTCCAAGCGGGCCTGAACCGACGAGGAGTTCCAGAGCAGCTCGACGGCGCCGGTGATGTCGCGGAAGGCGGCGTCCAGACGCGCCCTGCATTGTTCGATGCGATCCGGTTCGACGTCAAATCCCACGCCTCCTGCTCGGATTGCACTTCGGCCGAAACGGTTCCCACACAACAGAGCGGTCAGGTTGAGCAGATCACCTCGGAGTCGGCCGCAGTAGGATGCCGTGGGCAGAAAACCGATGTCGCCGGCCAGTGCCCCCAGGTCACCGGTGTGATTGGCAAGCCGCTCGAGTTCCAGGGCGACTCCGCGCAGCACCTCGGCTCGCATGGGGATTTGGCAGTTGGCCAGTGTCTCGACGGCCTGGCAATAGGCCGCTGCATGCCCCACCGACGTATCGCCCGCTGCGGTCTCCATCGCATGGATCGTGCGATTGGTCGGTCCGCCGCAAAGGGTTCGTTCCACACCTCGATGCTGATAACCCAGCGAGATTTCCAGGTGGAATACCTCTTCTCCGTGGCACTGGAAGCGGAAATGGCCCGGCTCAATCACTCCGGCATGTACCGGCCCGACAGCAACTTCGTGGATTTCTTC
>JANXQG010000569.1 GCA_025356915.1 Planctomycetota bacterium
ACGAACTCGCCAAATCCAGCGATCTTGTCGTTCGCCCCGACGAACATTTGGACTTGCTTGCTTGGTATGGCGATTACGACTCGGAACTTGGGCTAAGCCATGAAAATGCTGACATGCTCTTGGTGGTCTAAAAGACAACACACGTCCGACCGACCGACCTTCGCCAAAACCATTCATCGACCGTCTACCAATCACTAACACACTTCTAAGGATTATATCCAATGGTCCCCACCGTGTCACTTAAAATCTGGAGCGACATTGCGCTCTTCACGCGGCCAGAACTCAAGGTCGAGCGGCTGTCCTATCCGTTTATGACGCCATCAGCCGCTCGTGGCGTGCTGGACGCCATTCTCTTCAAGCCACAGATGCGTTGGCATGTCCGGCGCATCACCGCTATTCGTCCGCGATTTCCCGGCGGATTTCCCGCGGAGGCCGCCGAAATGAACTATCGGTTGATCGCCATTCGTCGCAACGAGATTCAAGACAAGATTGCACCCCGCACGGTCGAGGCATGGATCAAGGAACCGTCGTCGTGCGAGCCATACTATGTGGACTCCGCCGGGCGAGAGGGCATTCAAGGAAAGCACCGCACGCAGCGGAACACCCTGGCGCTACACCATGTCGCATATCTGATCGAAGCCTCACCGGTTCTGACCGAGAAGGCGAACCGCGAGCGCCAGAAGCCGCTCGATGCCGACGAGGCTTCTGGCCCTGATACGGTGGCCAAATACGTGGCCATGTTCCAGCGTCGCGTGGCAAAGGGCCAGTGCTTCCACCGGCCCTATTTGGGCTGTCGCGAGTTTGCCTGTCACTTCGCTGCGCCGGATGGTACGGAGCAACCACTGGTTGGCTGGACGGAACCCCTTGGACTTATGCTCTACGACATCCAATTTAGCCTCGATGGGGTGCATCGACCAGGATTCTTTCAGGCCGTCGTCACTCGCGGCGTCTTGCATTGCGATACCGAATCACACGGGCTGAACGGCGAACCGCCCGTGAATGTGCTGGGATGGGAAAAGAAGGAGGCGCAGTTATGATTCTCCAACGGCTCTACGAACTGGCCCAGCGTGAAAAACTGCTTGCCGACCCCGCATTTGGCCGCCAAGCTGTCGCCTGTCGAGTGGACATCGATCAGGACGGGCGATTGCTCGGCCTTCAAGACTTGCGCGAGCAGAAGGAACTTCCGCCAAGAGGTACACGGGGCAAGCCCAAGGTCGTACTTACCGGTGGCAAAGAAATGGCTGTCCCCGTCCGCCCCGTCGTGTGGGACGAAAAGCGGAACGCTTGGAAAACGACCGACCCTGCCAGTTCGGGTAAGGAAAAGCCAGCGGTCTTTCTCGCCGACACGATCGCTCGCGTACTCCCGGTTGAGCGGTTGTTCGACGATTCCAACCGCGAAAAGTTGCGGTCGCAACGCTCGACTTTTTGGCGGTTTCTCCGTCACGTCGTCGAGCAGATCGGCGACGAAACGCTCGGGCCCTTGGTGCGATTCGCTGAAACAATCGAGTCTTCGCTCGAAATACAAGAGGAACTCGCGCGTCAAGTCGAGTCCTTTGGCTTCAAGTTGGCCGACACTTGTACCTTGGCCTTGCAGGAAGATATGGGCCAAAGTGTTCTGGAACGCCCCGCCATCCAGGAGTGGTGGCGGAAATTCTACGGACGCGATTTCGAGTCGCAAGAAGAGGGCGAATATCGCGGCCTTTGCCAAGTAACAGGAGAGGTCGCTGCCATCGGCTCATCAGTCAAGTCCAAAATCGGCGGACTAATTTCGATCGGCTGCCGCGCCGAAGCATTTCTTGTCACGGGACTGTCCGTCGCCGAGAGTTACAACCTCTCGGGGGCCCAGGCTGGCATGGTTTCGGCCCAAGGTATTGACGGTGTTACAAGGGCGTTGAATGCGCTGATTGGCAACGAGTTCCGCGGTTTGAAGACCCACGAGCGGATCGGCGGGGTGATGTTCCTCTTTTGGACGCGGCAGCCGACGGATGCAGGGGTTATGAATCTCTTTGACCCCGATCCAACGCAGGTTTCTGCCTTACTTGACTGCCTTGGGAAAGGACGCGAGTCTTTGGCGATCGACGATCTGAATGCGTTCTATCTGCTCACCTTGTCGGGCAATTCGGCCCGAGTGGTCGTGCGAGACTACCTGGAGACGCCCTTGCTGACTCTGCGCGAGCACTTAGCCCAATGGTTTTGCGATCTTCGCATCGCGGACATCTCGAAGGAGGGGCAGGGGCGACCGACCAGTGTCTTTCCGCTCTGGCAGTTGGCATTGGAGACCGCGCTCGACAGTGAGCGTGTAGTGCCAGACACCCCTTCACGTTTGATGTCGGCGGCCATCCAAGGCGGCGTAGTTCCCGAGTCGTTGTTGGTTGCATGCCTGCGTCGCTTGCGCGTTGAAGGAGCCGCTGGCTTCCGCGCAGCACGTATGGCCTTAATTAAACTCACCCTTCTGAGAAAGGAGATTCCCGTGACAGAAACCTTGAACTCCGATGAGAGGCATCCGGCCTATCTATACGGCCGACTGCTCGCCGTATTTGAGCAGATCCAGTATGCGGCACTGGGCGAAGTGAATGCCAACGTCGTGGATAAATTCTATGGGACGTTCAGTGCCGCACCGGCTTTGGTCTTCAGCCGTCTTTACGCGAACGCGCAAAATCACCTGCGCAAGTTGCGAGGCGATAAGCCGGGATCATTCGTCGTGCTCGACAAACGGCTCACCGAAGTCTCTTCACTGTTGCCTGCTTCACCCCCGAGCGGACAGCTTTCCTTTCAGGACCAGGGGCGGTTCGCGCTTGGCTACTACCATCAACGCGCCAAGCATTTTGAACAGATTGCAGAATACAAGGCCGCGAGCGAGGCGGCCAAGAGTCGTTGATTGTGCATTTTTCCGAACAACATTCCAGGAGATCTAATTTTATGACTACCACTGTTACCCCGTCGGCAATCGTCAATCGCCGCTACGATTTCGTGCTCCTTTTCGATGTCCAGGACGGCAATCCCAACGGAGACCCGGATGCAGGTAATCTGCCGCGGATCGACCCGCAGTCTCTTCAGGGCCTCGTCACCGACGGCTGCCTGAAGCGCAAGATTCGCAACGCCATCTCGGTGCTCGGGAATGGCCAACCGGGTTGTGATCTCTACTTTCAGACGCAGGACGCCGTTTACGAGAAGCGGATCCTTAATCTACAGCACCAGCGAGCATACGACGAGCAGAAGCTCAAGGACGAGAAGGACGCGAAGAAAAAGTCCGACAACACCGCCAAGGCTCGCATGTGGATGTGCCAGAATTTCTTCGACATCCGAGCCTTCGGCGCGGTCATGACTACCGGCGTGAACTGCGGACAGGTACGCGGGCCGGTGCAACTGACATTTGCCCGCTCCGTGGACCCCATTGTACCGCTCGAATTTTCGATTACCCGCAAGTCGGTCACTACGGAAGAGGAAGCCAGGAAGCAGGCGGAGAAGGACGGTACGATCACGGGCACGATGGGCCGCAAGAATACTATTCCGTACGCCCTTTACCGTTCCTGTGGCTTCGTGAATCCCTACTTGGCCAAGGACACGGGTTTCACAACGGCCGATCTTGATCTGCTTTGGGCGGCACTCAAGAGTACGATGTGGGAAATCGACCGCTCCGCGAGCCATGGCTTGATGTGTACTCGCGGACTTTACGTCTTTGAGCACGACTCGCCGTTAGGTCACGCATCGACGCAGGATTTGTTTGAACGGATCCAGATTCAACCCCTGGGAGCCGACGCAGCCCCGCGCAGCTTTGACGACTACCGGTCTCGGATTACCATCGCCGCTGATGATTTGCCGGCAGGCGTCAGCCTTCATCGCATGGTGGGGTGAAATGTGACTACGATCTCCAGCGGCATAGGTTTGAATGTGGCAAGTGACGACGATCTTCTTCCCATCCGAGCGTTGAACGACCTGCTGTTCTGCGAGCGGAGGTGCGTTCTGCACCATCGGGAGAAGGTCTGGGTCGAGAACCGTTATACGCTGGAAGGGACTGCCGCCCATCGCAAGGTCCACGCCGAACCGACCGACGAGGAACTCGGCGGCGCGGGGCGGCGGTCCCGCAATGTCTGGCTCCGCAGCGACCGCCTGAAACTCGTGGGCGTGGCCGACCTGGTCGAATTCCGCAATCCTCCCTCTCTCGACGACTCTCGGCCACTTTTGAACGATGCCGAGCAACAGCCGGTCCCTTATCCGATCGAGTATAAGCGCGGGCAGCGGCGCCGCTGGGACAACGACGACGTACAAGTCTGCGCCCAGGCCCTCTGCTTGGAGGAAATGCTGGGCGTCGGTGTCCCTTCCGGCGGTGTCTTTCACTTCAAGTCGCGCCGGCGGCGCGAAATTCAATTTGACGCTAAACTTCGCGCCCTGACCGAACAGGCAGTTGCCCGATTGCACGAGTTGCTCGCGGGCGATACGGTCCCCGCACCAATAAAAAAGCCTCGCTGCCGCGGATGTTCGTTGTACGAATTGTGCCTACCGGAGGTCATTGTCCAGCGCGACCGCTATGCCAACTACCTCCGGCAGTTGTACAAGACAGATACTGAACCTCCATCCACGTAACGGCTCACGGTTATCCCATGCATCAACACGCCAATACCTTGTTTATAACCAGTCAGGGCGCGTACGTTGGCCGCGACCACGCCACGCTACAGGTCAAGGTCGACGGCAAGATTCGGCTCACCGTGCCCATGCATCACCTGGAAGGCGTGGTCTGCTTTGGCCGCGTCTCCGTCAGTCCGGCGGTAATCGCTGCTACCGGCGAGCACCAGTTGGCGATATCGTTCCTGACGGAGCACGGGCGATTCCTGGCGCGGATCGAACCGCCGTTGCAAGGTAATGTCCTGCTGCGGCGTCAGCAATATCGGCTTTCCGACGTGCACTCAGCGTGCCTAGCCGTGGCGAGGCCGATCATCGCCGCCAAGATCCAAAACGCCCGGAACCTGCTGCTTCGGGCAGCCCGCGAAAGCGAGGATGCCGGTACCGCGGAACCGCTGCGGTTGGCCGCACAACACATTGCAGCCGTTTTGATGGGCTTGCAGGCGGTCGAAAGTCTTGATGCAGCCCGTGGAATCGAGGGCGAGACCGCCCGCACCTACTTCACTGCTTTCAACCACATGATCCGGCAGCAGTCCGATTCTTTCCACATGCAAGGCCGCAGCCGCCGTCCCCCGCGCGATCTGGTGAACGCGATGCTGTCGTTTGTCTATGCCTTGCTAAGGCACGACTGCACGGGAGCACTGCAAACGGTCGGACTCGACCCAGCGGTGGGCTTCCTGCACGTGGATCGGCCCGGCCGGCCTTCGTTGGCATTGGATCTCATGGAAGAATTTCGGGCATTGGTGGCCGACCGGCTCGTGCTTTCACTCATCAATCGCCGACAGGTCCATCCCAAGGGATTTCACACGGACCCAGGCGGTGCCGTAACCATGGATGATGAGA
>JANXQG010000581.1 GCA_025356915.1 Planctomycetota bacterium
AGTACATCTCGTAGGCACCGAGCCGCAATAGGTTGCGATCGGTGGCGGCCATCCGCTGCACACTCCAGTTCTCAGCGGCCGCGGTAATCTTCTGGTCCAATTCCGCCCGATTTTCTGCCACGCCCTGGATCAACAAGCGAGAGAATTCCAGCAGCGACGGTGTCCGCAACCATTGCGAATAGAGTTCGCCTTCGTCGGCCGAAATTGCGTCTTCCTGATCGCGCATTTCGGCCAGATGACGGACGAACTCCGTTAGTTCGCGGGTCTGGCGACCCTGGTCCAATAGCACGTCGCTGTAAACGGCAACCGCCCCGGGCTGATTGGGGTTCAAGTCTTCGCGATAGAGAACCTGGAAGGCAATTTCGCGGGCAAAGGTTCTGGGTCGTATGCTCAAGGGTCGTGTCCGATCGGTGTTTAAGTTTTGGGAGCGGTTACAATATCGGAGACGCAGGCGGGACGCCTACGCGACAAGCCCAGTTTTGAAATAGGTACTAGGCCTTGGGTAGTTTATTCAAAAGGTTTAACATTTCCAATGCGGCCTCGGCACAATCGACGCCCTTGTTGCCTAGGTGGGCCTGGGCATCGTCCTTGCCGGTCGTACCCACACAGCCGCCGCTACGGGCAATCGCCTGTTCGAGCGTCTCGCAGGTGAGAATGCCGAAAATCAGCGGCATCTTGTACTGTGTGCCCAACTGAGCCAGAGCGATACTTACAGCCCGATTGATATGTTGGTCGTGCGTCGTTTGGCCGCGAATCACGGCACCCAAGCACAAGATAGCGACATGTTGTCCGTCCGAGGCCAGCCGCGAGGCGACCGTGGGGATCTCGAACGCGCCGGGAACCCAGGCCACGTCGATCTGCTCGTCGCGAATGCCGTGGGCCAAGAGTGTCTGCACGGCACCCTCCAACATCCGCCCGGTGATCGACTGGTTGAACCGCGCTACAACAATGCCGAAACGGCCTTCGCTGGCGACTGGCGTGCCTTCATATACGGTGATCATCAGAACCCTTGCCTCATAACAACTTTTGCACCCAGACAGGTTAAAACCTAGCCTACTTTGACGATGATGATTGGCCCTTCGCATTCAAGCTCATGAGGAATTCGGCGTTGGTCTTCGTCTTCTGCAACCGCGTGACGAGCAGTTCCATGGCTTCGGGCGGGTTCATGTCGCTGAGCACCCGCCGAAGGACGCTGATGCGGCGAAATTCTTCCGGGTCAAACAGCATCTCTTCCTTCCGCGTCCCGCTGAGGTTAATGTCGATCGCTGGCCAGATCCGTCGGTCAACCAACTTGCGATCGAGCACGATTTCCTGGTTGCCCGTGCCTTTGAACTCCTCAAAAATTACTTCGTCCATGCGGCTACCGGTGTCGACCAGTGCCGTGCCGATGATCGTCAGTGAGCCGCCTTCTTCAACCTTGCGGGCCGAGCCAAAGAACCGCTTCGGCCGCTGCAAGGCATTGGCATCCACGCCGCCGGAGAGGATCTTGCCCGAGTTGGGACACTCGGAGTTCCATGCTCGTGCTAGGCGCGTGATTGAATCGAGGAAGATCAGCACGTCAAAGCCACACTCGACCATCCGTTTGGCCTTCTCCAGCACCATTTCCGAGACCTGGATGTGCCGTGCCGCCGGTTCGTCGAAGGTCGAGCTGATGACTTCGCAGTTGCGGCCTTTGACCTGCCGTTCCATGTCGGTGACCTCTTCCGGCCGCTCGTCGATTAAGAGCATGAAGACATAAAGGTCGGGATAATTGGCCAGTGCCGCCTTGGCCATTTTCTGCATGAGGATCGTTTTTCCGGCCCGCGGCGGGCTGACGATCAAACCACGCTGGCCGAATCCGATCGGCACGATCATATCGACGACTCGCATGCTGATTTCGTCTGGCTCGGCCTCCATGCGAATGCGGACATCGGGATGCAGCGGCGTCAGTTCGTCGAAGGCAACCTTGCCGGTCGACAAGTTCGGGTCTTGGTAGTTGATCGCCTCGACACGCAGCAGGGCGAAGTATCGTTCATTCTCCTTCGGCGGCCGGATCTGTCCGGAAACAGTCGTGCCCGTCTGCAAGCCAAAGCGACGGATCTGGCTCGGCGAGACATAAATGTCGTCCGGGCCGGGCAGATAGTT
>JANXQG010000595.1 GCA_025356915.1 Planctomycetota bacterium
GCGCCCGCCATGGCTGCTGCTCCAGTTCTTGCGGCGGGGGGGCGCGCGGCATGAAACTGGTCGTCGATCGGGGCACGCTCCTCGAACCCTTTCCTGCATCACAAACATTGCAAGGCCGGTCGGATCCCTCTCCCGACATCCGGTTGGGCCTGATTGTTGCGGCACTATTCTTCGTCCTGTTTCTTGGGTGGGCGGCGGTGGCGCCAGGATGGTTCCAAAAGACGTGTGGAACAACGAGGCATTCGCTCCGCTCTTGCCAGCAAGGCGGTAAAAACCCTATACTTCAATCCGTTTGAACGGAATGAATTCCGTTTCATGAAGCACGGACATCCTCTTCACCGAAAATTTGCGGAAAATGCTTAAAGTCAATTTGCCCGACGGCAAAGTCCTGGAATATACTCGCCGGGTTCGCCCCATTGATATTGCCGCTGAAATCGGCCCACGATTGGCCAAGGCCACCGTAGCCGCGCAGGTCGATGGCCAAATCGTCGGTGCCACCTCCTTTTTGCCCGAAGAAGGTCAAGTCGCCCTGCGGTTAATTACCAGCCGCGATCCCGAGGCCCTGAATGTGATGCGGCACTCCTGTGCCCACGTCATGGCTAGGGCGGTGATGCGGCTCTACGATGGCATTCAACTGGCTTTCGGCCCCACGGTCGAGAACGGCTTCTACTACGATTTCCAGATCGAGCGGCGGCTTTCGGAAGAGGATTTTCCACAGATCGAGGCCGAAATGGCCAAGATTGTGAAGGAAGACGAGCCTTTCGAGCGGGTTGAAATGGACCGCGACGAGGCCGTGCAATTCTGCAAGGATCTGGGCCAATCGCTGAAAGTCGAACACATCGAAGCTGGACTGGCCGATCACGCCCAAGTCTCGTTCTATCGGCAGGGAGAGTTCGTCGATCTCTGCCGTGGCCCCCACGTGCCAAGTGCTGGGGCGATTGGGGCCTTCAAGCTCTTGAATGTGGCCGGAGCTTATTGGAAAGGCGATGCCCAACGGCAGCAGTTGCAGCGGCTTTACGGCACCGCTTGGTTCAGCAAGCCCGATATGGAGGCATACCTCACCAAGGTCGAAGAGGCCAAACGCCGCGACCATCGCCTGCTGGGCAAACAACTCGAACTTTTTACCATCGACCCCATGGTTGGTTCGGGGCTGATCCTCTGGCTGCCCAAGGGGGCCACGATTCGCCGGCAGTTGGAAAACTTCCTCTACGGAAAGCTGCTGGAAATCGGTTACCAGCCGGTCTATACGCCGCATATCGGGCGCATCGAGCTGTACCAAACCTCGGGCCACTTCCCTTATTACGCCGACAGCCAGTTTCCGCCGCTCTATTCACATCCAATGGGGGGCGTGGTTCAGGAACTGCTGCAACTTTGGGCCAAAGGCGAAATCGACGACGACGGTCTTGCCGCCCGACTGGAGCACTACATGCACACCGAGGTGCCGGCCCGCATTCGGCCGCACGTGCCAAATTATGAGAAACTGCCGTCTTCCAAGGAGAAGATCGCGGCCATCGAGTCCTGGCTCGAGAAGCAGGAACGCTTCTTGCTTAAGCCGATGAACTGTCCGCACCATATCAAGATTTACCAAAGCAAGCCACGCAGCTATCGCGAGTTGCCGCTGCGGCTGGCCGAGTTCGGCATGGTCTATCGCTTCGAGCAGTCGGGCGAGCTGAATGGCATGACCCGGGTGCGCGGTTTCACGCAGGACGACGCCCATATCTTCTGCACGGAAGAGCAGGTGGCCGACGAGTTCCGCGGCTGCATCGAGATGACCCAGTATGTATTGAAAACACTCGGCCTGACCGACTACCGCGTTCGGCTCGGTTTTCGCGATCCGGCCAGCGACAAATATGTTGGCACTGCCGAGAATTGGCAGCGAGCTGAAGCGGCCCTGGAAGCGGTCTGCCAAGAGATGGATCTACCGAATCTCTCCATCGAACGGGGGGAAGCTGCGTTTTATGGCCCTAAGGCCGACTTCGTCGTGGCCGACTGCATCGGCCGCGAGTGGCAGTTGGGGACCGTGCAGTTGGACTACAATCTGCCGAGTCCTCAAAGGTTCGGCCTGGAATATACCGGTGCCGACAACCACCCCCACCAGCCGGTAATGATTCACCGGGCACCATTCGGATCGTTTGAGCGATTTGTCGGCATGTTGATCGAGCACTTTGCCGGGGCGTTTCCCCTGTGGTTGGCACCCGAGCAAGCCCGAGTGATGGTCGTGAGCCAAAAATTCGAGGAGTATGGCCGGCAGGTTGAGATTCGGCTGAGGCAGGCCGGTTTCCGCGTTTCCGGCGATTATCGTGCTGAAAAGGTTGGTTCAAAGATCCGTGACGCCCAGTTGGAACTGATTCCCTACATGTTCGTTCTCGGTGGGCGGGAGGCCGAAACCGGTCAGGTGGCCCTGCGAGACCGGCTGGAGGGTGACTTGGGCACCATGACGCTCGACGCGGCCATCGCACGGCTTCAGGCCGAGATTGAGGCACGTACGATCCGGCAGGTTGTCAAGGCTTCTACCGGTCTCGGCGGGCGGCAAGAAGGAAATGAATACTGAAGTAGGCTAGACCTCTCGCCTGTTTTGAACCAACTTCTTGAAAGATTCTTGGTAAAATTTGCCGAAAAGAGGATTAGCTCGGTCATCCACCGTTGACGTGGCGACTGCGCTACGGCATACTCTAGGGTGAATTGTTGACCGCGGATGCTGGCCCATCCGCAAGCATCTATTCCTAAGAAATCGCAGGAGAAACTTGGCTACCGAACCAAAAAAACAGACGCAGCGTATCAACGAACAGATTCGCATTGCCACCGTACGCGTGATTAACGAAGACGGAGAGCAATTGGGGATTATGTCAACCGACGAGGCGATCAAAACCGCCCGGAAGAGTGACCTCGATCTCGTGGAGGTGGCCCCCACCGAAAAACCGCCAGTTTGCCGAATCATGGATTTTGGTAAATTCAAATATCAACAGAAGAAGAAGCAGTACAAGGGTCATGTCCACCAGATTAAAATCAAGGAGATCCGTGTGCGGTCGAAAACGGGTGATCACGATATTGAAGTCAAGGCGAGCCGCGCCCGTGAATTCCTCCAGCACAAGGACAAAGTCATTGTCACGGTGACCTTCCGCGGTCGCGAGTTGGCACACATTAACGAAGGCCGCCGGGTGCTCGATCAGATCGTGCAGAAGCTAGAAGACGTCGGCAAAATTGAGGCTCCGCCCTCACATTCCGGTAAGCGGATGGTTTGTACCCTTGCCCCCAAGTAAGGCAGTGCGAAAAAATTCAACCACCCGCCAAGATGTCAAAACTGCTGTAGGTCAGGCTTTCCAGCCTGACATTGAACCGTGCAGCATCAGGCTGGAAAGCCTGACCTACTTGATATTCTGGCGGGTGGTTGAAAAAATTACATTGACAAGTCGTAGGATGGGCTTTAGCCCGCCTACGCCTAAAGCCCATCCTACAGGAAAATTTGCCTGAGACGAAGGTTTCCGCAGCCAGAACGGAATGATTTCTGTTCTAAGAAGCGGGGGGCACTTGTGTCTTTGGGTTTTTGCTTGCTTATGCGAAAAAACTACC
>JANXQG010000649.1 GCA_025356915.1 Planctomycetota bacterium
GCCACGCAGGCCGCTGGCTTCAACCATCTCACAAACCTGTTCCGGGGTCTTTTCCTTCAAAGTCTTCCAGAGGGCCGCATACCCCCCCCAGACCATGTATTCGTCGATCTCCGCCGGATCGATCAGTCCGCAGTTGGCCAGAACCCAGCGGGTTTGCGGGGCGAAAAAGGGGTGTTCGTCGAGATACGGCACTTCGTCCCAGGCGGTCAGCGTGGCGTGGCGGTGCTGACCCAGGATCATCGCCTCCGGTAGTCGGCCGGCAAAGACTTCGTCCAATAGTTGCGGCACCTTCTTGGCCGAGACCTGCTGGAACGATACCCGTGTGCGGCCGGGCAATTGAATATCGACGATCGGCTCCACGGAGCATAATCCTATGCAACCCGTCTTTACCACGTCGGCGTGAATTTCGTGAGCGTCAAGATAAGCCCGCACTGCGTCCATCGACGCCTGAGCACCCGCCCCGAGGCCGCAGGTACCTGCCCCGACATAGATGGCTGGCCGCACGACCTGGTCTCGCCTCAACTCGTCAATCCGCTGCTGACGGAGTCGACGGGCTTCCGGGTCATGGGGGATCGGGTCGGTGCCGACCATCCAGCGGAGAAGCTCGGGACAGGCATCCAGCGAGGGAGGCACGGCAGTCGGCAGTTCAGGAATTTTCAGACTTGTCATTTTGCGATGCCTTTCGATAAGAGGCGATGATCTTAGCCACGCTCTTCGTAGATACTCCGGCGTGGAAATCGCCGTTCACGCAGATCACCGGGGCCAGACCGCAGGCACCGATGCAGGCGACGATTTCCAGACTGAACTGGCCATCGCGGCTCGTCTGGCCGATGTCGATCTTGAGTTCCCGCTTGATCGCATCCAAGATGGCTGCCGAACCCTTGACGTGGCAGGCCGTGCCGCGGCAGACCTGAACGTGGTTCACACCCTGCGGCTGAAATCGAAACTGGTTGTAGAACGTCGCCACGCCATAGATCTTGCTGGCGGGCAAGCGGAGATGTGCGCCGATCCGCACGACCGCATCGCGCGAAAGGTAGCCATGTGCTTGTTGAACATCCTGCAAAATGGGGATGAGCGAATCTCGCGAGGCGTTCGGATAACGCTCGAGGACAAGGTCAACGTCGGCCGTTACCACGGTATACCCTATTGCTGATAGTTGAGATTGAAAAACCAAGAGTCCCTGGCACGGCGGTCTCTTCTTAAATGATGGGAAAACCGAAGAGCGTGCCGCTCGGCCAGGGACTCCAACGGAACCGGTCAGGTCAAGAGCAACACGCGTGCCACTTGGAAAAATAGATGTTTAACGCAGTTTTCAATGATTTATTTCTCTTCGGTTCAGACTCCGTCCGTGGTCGGTTTATTAACCAGAAAGAGGCTAGGACTGCTGAAAAAACGTGGTTTTTCGCGAGAAAGCCATTCGCATCTCGGTTTGGTTTCCCATAGGCTGCCCCTTGTGGAAGCTTGCTGCCGCATGTATGATATGGCTATACACTGTATTGGACCACTCGCGGTTTCACGATGACGATTCGTTTCAAACTCATCATGGCGGCCATCGCCATTGTTGTCGTGGCCAATTCAATTCTCGCGTTGGTGGCGGTCGAGTATTCTGAACATTTTCTAGTGATGATGATCGTCACGACGGTGGTCAGCCTCGGGCTGATCTACACGGTTACCATGCTGGTGATGCGGCCTGTGGGGCGGATCGTGGCCATGTCCAGGAAGGTGATTGCCGGTGACATGACGGCGCGAGTCGGCATCCGTCCGCCAGGCGAACTAGGGCTTTTGTGTCAGGCGATTGATGCCATGGCCGAGGCGGTTGCCCGGCGGGAAACGCAGCTCACGCAGGCTGCGCGGCAGCAGGTCAGCCGAGCGGAGAAACTGGCCTCGATCGGCCGTTTGGCGGCCGGCGTGGCCCATGAAATCAATAACCCGCTCACTGGCGTGCTCACCTTCGCGCACTTATTGCGGCACAAGCCGCACATGAACGTGGAAGATCACCAGGATCTCGATCTGATTATCCACGAGACGACCCGGGCGGCCGAGATTGTCCGTGGTTTGCTCGATTTCGCCCGGGAACGGCCCACGAAGATGGAACCACTGGACATCAACGACGTGGTACGGCGGACGGTGCGGCTGATTGCCAATCAGAAGAAGTTCGAGCATATTTCGATTGAAGAAGTCCTACAGGATGACTTGCCGGAAGTCTGTGGCGACATGAATCCGTTGCAGCAGGTACTCTTGAATCTTGCCTTGAACGCCTGCACGGCCATGCCTAGCGGCGGGCGTTTGACGATCACCACGACGGCCAGCGACGGCAGCGTGATCCTGTGCGTGGCCGATACGGGCTGCGGCATCAAGGAAGAGCTGCTGGAAATGATTTTTGAGCCGTTCTTTACCACGCAGCCGGTCGGCAAGGGAACGGGGCTGGGGCTGAGTGTCACCTTCGGCATCGTCGAACAACACAACGGCACCCTGGAAGTTCAAAGCAAAGAAGGACAAGGCAGTACTTTTATCATCAGCCTGCCGGCACTTACATCATGAACTCCGATGACCCTCTTTCCCTCCCTGCAAAACTCCGTATCGCCGTGATCGACGACGAGGCGGTGATCGGCATTAGTTGCCGCCGGGCTTTGGGTGCCGCCGGGCACGAAGTCGAGTATTTTAGTGATCCCGGCGTCGGCTTGAATTCCGCCCTGACGGGCCAGTTCGACGTGATCTTGCTGGATCTCATGATGCCGGGCGTTTCGGGGCTTGACGTTTTGAGGCAGATCAAAGCGGCAGGGGTTCCCACGGAAGTTGTGATGATCACGGGCCACGCGGCGATTGAAACGGCCGTTGAGGCCATGAAGGCGGGTGCTCACGATTATATTGCCAAGCCCTTTTCACCGGCCCAGTTGAACGTGGTCGTCGCCAAGGCATGGGAACATTCGTCGCTGATCCGCGAGAACGTGGCCCTCCGGCAGGAGCTGGATATCCGCCAGGGATTTGAGGGGATCATTGGCGAAAGCCGGCCCATGGAGCGCGTTTTTGCCCTTGCTCGCCGCGTTGCACCCTCGGATGGAACCGTCCTGCTGACGGGAGAAAGCGGCACCGGCAAGGAGATGTTCGTGCAGGCTATCCATCGACTCAGTCGCCGCAACGACTGCCCGCTCATGGCTTGCGATTGCAGCGCATTGGCTCCCACGCTCCTGGAAAGTGAACTCTTCGGTCATATCAAAGGCTCGTTCAGCGGCGCGATCGCCACGAAGCAGGGGTTGTTCGAGGCGGCCCATCAGGGCACGCTATTCCTCGACGAAGTAGCCAACCTGAGCATGGAAACCCAGGGGAAGCTGCTCCGCGTGCTGGAGACCAAGCGGGTGAGGAAGGTCGGCGACACGGCCGAACGCGACGTCAATATCCGCCTGATCTCGGCTACCAACCGCGAGCTGAGCGAGATGGTTCGCGAGGGAGCTTTTCGCGAAGACCTCTATTATCGACTCAATGTCGTGCCGATCTACCTGCCTCCGCTCCGCGACCGGCTTGGCGA
>JANXQG010000671.1 GCA_025356915.1 Planctomycetota bacterium
CCGCTGGATGCCCTGGCGCGGATGGTGCTGGCAGATCCGATGGTCGGACCTGCGACAGACCGTGCCGACTATGTATGTCGCGAGATTCACCGCTTCGGTGCGGAAGCGGTCATTATTTCGCGCATCCCGGGGGCGAGCCACTGTGCCTTGGAAGGCCAGATGATCGCCGACGCCGTGCGCAAACAATTCGACATTCCGACACTCGAGATCGAGGTGCCGCCGATTGCCGATGCCATCGAGCCTGGCCTACGCACGCGGTTGGAAGCACTCGTCGAGACCGCAAGGAGCCGACAACGATGATTTGTGCTGGAATTGACGCAGGTTCCAGAACCATCAAGGTGGTGCTGTTGGACGCCGATACACTGGAGATCCTGGCGACTGGATTGGACAACCAGGGCGTGGAGCAAGACGCCCTGACCCAGCAACTCTTGGACAAATTGCTGGCCGAGCGGGGGCTTCGCCGCGACGACATTCGACACACTGTCGCCACGGGCTACGGTCGTCGCCTTATACAGTTCGCCGATGAGACGATCACCGAGATTACCTGCCAGGCCTGGGGCATCCGCCATCTTGTTACGGATGCGGCTACAATCATCGACATCGGCGGGCAGGACAGCAAGCTGCTACGATTGAACCCCGACGGCAGCGTGCGGGATTTTGTCATGAACGATCGCTGTGCCGCGGGAACCGGGCGGTTCTTGGAAATGCTCGCCACGCAACTCACCGTGCGGCTTGCCTGCCTGGGAGAGTTGGCCCGCCAAAGCTGTAATCCCGCGATCATCAGCAGCATGTGCGTGGTGTTTGCGGAAACAGAGATTGTCGGGCTGTTGGCCACGGGCACTCCGCCGTCCGATATTGTGGCCGGAGTACAGGCCTCAATGGCTGCCCGAGTGGGGGCAATGGCCGGGCGGAGTGTGGACTCGCCGGTGGTGTTTACTGGCGGAGTAGCCCTAGTTCCAGGAATGGATGCCGCACTGGCATCCACATTAGGAAAGCCGGTGAGCGTGGCCCCGGACCCGCAAATGACGGGTGCCCTGGGTGCCGCAGTACTCGCTACACGGAAGTCGTGATACGGGAAACACTCGCGAACTCGCGACAATCTACAGGAACTGAACTGGACTGGATCGGTTAGAACTGATATAATCGGGTGTTAAAGCGGACCTAAGTACCTGTTCAAGAACAACTCCGTGATTTGGTCCAAGCTGCCCTCACCCCCTGCCCCTCTCCCGCGTACGGGAGAGGGGAGTTGTTTGCAGACAGCCACTAAGTGTCAAAGAGGAAATACATGGCCGGGTTGTGGCGAATCGTGATCACCGTGGCATTTGCCACCCATCTTCTGGTGGGTTGTTGCGCACATCACGCCCACGCCTGTGAAGCTGCAACTCATTCTGACCAAGAATATCCCGCGACTCCTGGAGATTGCTCCGGTGACCGCGACAGCCCTTCGGATCATGGTCAGCATGGGAAACAGGATTGCCAGGGAAGCATTTGTTCCTTTGTTCTTCCAAGCCAATCGACCGACGGCTCTGTTTCATGCGGGCGGCCGTTGTTGCATGGGTTCTACCTACCCCCGCTCGATGCCCTGCCTTCTCAAGCGGGTAGTTCCCGCAGGCAGTGCTTCTCGCCACCGGACCACTTCTTACTGCCAGTTCGCCTCCATCTCGCCAAACAAGTCTTGTTGATTTGATTGCGCATCCTTGCTGTTAGTCGCTGTTCCTTCCGATACGGCGCGGCCGACTGAATCTAGGACTGCTCGCGGGCAAGAAGGTTTCTTCGCTTTCGCGCAACCCAGCTTTTCGCTACGAAAACCCCGTTTGAATAACTTCTTGCATAGTCCAAGACTATGCCTTGGCACGGTGAAACCTATGGCTCGGATCAAACAATTTGTAAACGTATTGGGTCTGTTGACGGTCGTGGCCCTGTTGGTGGCCATCGTGATGGCCTTCAAAAAGGATTGGCGAGTGGCGGCCGCAGACTTTGTCGCTCGTAGTCTGGGTACCAATAGTGTTGCGGCGTCTGTCGATCCTCATGCTGGACACCAGCCCCAGCAGGCAACTGCTGAGGGCGAGGAAAGGATCGTCTTGACAGAGCAGGGCCGCTGGAGCGCGGGCATTGAATTGGGTCATGCCGAGCGCAAGCCCTACGAGCGAGCGGTCACCTTTCCGGGTATCGTCCGCACTCGTCCGGGTCGGTCGATTGTGAAAGTTCCCGCGCCGTTGACGGGCATTGTGACCCGCGTACACAGGGAGCGGGGCGAGGCCGTCGTTCCCGGCCAGCCGCTCTTCGATATCGTCTTGACGCATGAGGAATTGATCAAAGATCAGGCCGAGTTCCTGGCCGCCTTGCAGAAAGCCAAAGTCCTCGAGGAGGAGATCGGGCGAATGCGATCGATCTCCGAGGGTATCATGCCCCGCAAGGAACTGCTCAACCGAGAATATGAATTTCGGCAACTGCAAGCAGAACTGGACACCTTCCGTCAGGTGCTGCAATTGCACCGGTTGCCGGCCGAGCAGGTTGCCAATATCGAGCGGAATCGGAAGCTGGTGGAATCCCTCACGGTTTATGCACCTGAGGCTTCGCCAGACCATGTATGCCGCACGGCACCCGATCTGCTGCAAATTCAGGAAGTAGCCGTGGAGAAGGGACAACAGGTTACGGTGGGTGAACCAATGTGCATCCTCGCCGACCATTGCGAGCTTCAGATCGAGGGGAGCGCGTTCGAGGACGAAGCCAAGGTGCTGCACGAGGCGGTGCAAGGCGACCGACCGGTGGCCGCCGTGTTTGAGACGGAAGATGGCGGAAAGAAGCAGGTGCGCAGCGTACCTGGCTTGCGAGTGGTCTGGGTGGACGACCGGGTTGACCAGGAATCGCGGACGGTGCGGTTCGGTGTCCGATTGCCCAACGAGGGCTTGGTCTACGATAAGACCGAAGGCCAGCGACGGTTCATCGCGCGGCAATTCAAGCCCGGCCAGCGATGCAAGCTGCAAGTCTCCGTGGAAACCCTGAAGAACTGCCTGGTCCTGCCGCTGACCGCAGTGACCGAGGACCGCGTGCAGAGCTGCGTGTTCGTCCAGAGTGGCGACACCTTCGCACTGAAAGTAGTCAAGGTCCGCTATCGTGGGCCTACGGAGGTTGTCGTGGAAGACTCGGCCACCGGCATCACTCCACACGACGTGCTGGTGGTCAAGGGAGCCGGTCAGTTACTGGCAGCGATTCGCAGTGGCGGGGCACTCCAGTCAACGTGCGATTGCGGCCAACAACACTAACGAGAATCTAGGAGTTAGAAGTTAGGAGTTGGAAGGACAAAGGGAGAAGCGAGAAGCGAGGGGCAGCCGCTCACGGAACATCTGCCGCTCCGTTATTCTAACTTCTCACTCCTTACTTCTCACTCCTTTCACGACCATGTTCAATGCAATTATTCGATTTTCGCTGCAACATCGCCTGCTGGTCTTTGTCGGCGCGCTGTTGCTGTTGGGAATTGGCACGTACCAGGCATCGCAACTTCCCATCGACGTGCTTCCCGATCTGAACCGGCCCCGGGTGACGATCATGACCGAAGCGCTAGGGATGGCGGCCGAAGAGGTCGAGATGCGCGTCACCACACCGCTGGAAACCGTACTCAACGGCGCGACCGGGGTGCTTGCGGTCCGCGGCAATTCGACCGTTGGGCTATCGATCATCACGGTCGAGTTCGATTGGGGCACCAATGTTTACGCGGCGCGACAGATCGTAGGCGAGAAACTGACGCTGGCCGCCCACCGCCTGCCCGAGGAGGTCAAGCCGCAAATGGCCCCCATCTCTTCGGTCATGGGGCAGATTATGATCCTGGGGCTCTGGAGCGAACAGGAGCAGCCCTCGCCACGCGAACTGCGCACCATTGCCGATTGGGAGATCCGCAAGCAACTGCTGGCGGTCAGTGGAGTTGCCGAGGTGTTCGTGATGGGTGGCGAGCGGGCGCAATACCATGCCCTGGTTCGTTCCGATGATCTTGTGAAATATGGCGTAACGCTCTGCGAGGTCGAAAAGGCATTGGGTGAGAGCAGCCAGAACGTGACCGGGGGCTACCTCACCAATCAGGGAGCCGAGGAGTTCCTGGTCCGCTCCATAGGGCAGGTTACCGACGTCAAGGACCTGGAAAACCTGGTCGTCAAAGCCCGCACACCGAACAGCGTGCTCCTGAAACACGTAGCGGATGTACGGGAGGCATTTCAGGTCAAACGCGGCGACAGCGCCGCCTATGTCCGTGGTGAGGACGGCAAATACTCTGGCGGCCCGGCCGTCATTCTGACCGTCGAGAAACAGCCGGATAAAGACTCGCGAAAACTGACCGAAGACATCCACAAAAACCTCCACGAACTGGAAACGTCGCTCAAGACCCGTTATCCGGGCCTGCGGATCGAATCGCTCTACGAACAGCGAAACTACATCAACCTGGCCATCGACAACGTGGTCGAGGCCCTGTGGGTCGGTGGTCTGCTGGTGGTGGTCGTCCTGGCCGTGTTCTTAATGAATATCCGCACGACATGCATCACGCTGCTGGCCATTCCCCTGTCGCTCGTGATGACCGCTCTGGTGTTCGCCTGGTTCGGTCTGTCGATCAACACGATGACGCTTGGCGGGCTGGCGGTGGCCATCGGTGAGTTGGTGGATGACGCGATCGTGGACGTGGAAAACATTTTCCGCCGCCTGCGCGATAACCGCAGGCAAGGCAGCCCCCGGTCTGCAATTCGCGTGGTCTATGATGCCAGTCGCGAGATCCGCAACTCGGTGGTATTCAGCACATTCATCGTTGTACTCGTTTTCTTTCCGCTGTTCTGGCTGAGCGGCATGGAGGGGCGGCTCTTCACGCCGCTGGGGATTGCCTACATTGTCTCGATCCTCTGTTCCCTCTTCGTGTCGCTGACCGTTACGCCCGTGCTAGCCTTTTGGCTGCTGCCTCGTATCTCGGCCATTGCCTCTGGCCGCGATAGTCTCGTGCTGCGCGGACTGAAAGGCGCGGCCGGCATGGCCATCCGCCTTAGCCTCGCCTTCCCTCGCACGGTACTCGTGACGGCCGCGTTGGCCGCCCTGGTGGCCGGATGCACCTTCTTCTGCCTCAAACGCGACTTCACACCTCCATTCAATGAAGGCGCGTTGCAGTTGAACATCAATCTACTGCCCGGCAAATCGCTGGAAAGTTCCGTGGCCGTGGCTCGAGCCCTCGAACAACGCTTGCAGCAGGTGGACGGGGTGCAAACGATTATCCGCAAAACAGGTCGGGCCGAGTTGGACGAGCACGCCGTGCCCGTCAATACCACCGAGTTCATACTCACCCTTTCCCGCAGCCGTTGGCGCGAGCAGCCACGGATTGTTGACGAGGTGAAGGCACTCATCGACAAGAAGAACTTACCTGGCACCGCAGCCTTCTGCGACCAACCCTTGCAGCACCTATTGGCTCACCTCCGTACCGGTTCCAATGCGCAAATTGCCGTCAAGCTCAAGGGTGACGACCTGGTCGATCTCCGCGCCCGCGCCAAGCAGATCGAGACCGCGATTCAGGACCTTCCGGGCGTGGGCAACCTTCGCACGGAGCCTATTCAGGCCGATGTGCCGCAACTTCGGATCGAGTTGGACCGCGAGCGACTGAAGACTTACGGACTTACCCCGCGTGCGGTCAACGAACTGATCGAGACCGCCATGCGGGGACGCGTGGTGGCCGAGATGATGAAAACCGTCTCCCAGGGAGTGGCAAGGCAGCGGTTCTACGAGGTTGTGCTGCAACTGGACCCTTCTCAGCGCGAGGATCTCGAGGCGCTCCGGCGGCTGGCGATCCCGTTGCCCAGCGGCGGCGCCGTGCCCCTGAGACAGATCGCCACCATCAACCCGAATGCCCGGGGGCCGAACCAGATCGACCACGAAGCTGGTCGGCGACAGGTCATCGTGCAGAGCAATCCCCAGAAACGCAGCGTGGTCGAAGTCAAGCAAGAGATCGAACGGGCCTTGCAACCGATCTGGTCTCAACTTGAAGCAGGCGGCTACGAGCTTGCGCTCGAAGGCCTGTTCAAAAGTGAAGAAGAGGCCTCGCGGAAGATCGCCATCTTATCGGGCGTTTCGCTGCTGGGCATTTTCCTCGTGCTCTACACGATGTTCGGCTCCGCGAACCTCTCGCTGCAAGTCATGTCTGCACTGCCCATGGCGCTCATCGGTGCCGTGGTAGCGATGGTCGTGACCGGCCAGGATCGGACGATTCCCACCCTGGTGGGATTGATCTCGTTATGCGGCATTGCCTCGCGCAACGGCATCCTGCTTTTGGATCACTACCTCCACCTGGTCAAGCACGAAGGTGAGACATGGTCCCAGCAGATGCTCGTGCGCGCCGGTCAGGAACGCGTGGCACCGGTGATGATGACTGCACTTACGGCGGCCTTGGGCCTAGTGCCGCTGGCCCTGGCGGCAGGCCAGCCTGGCAAGGAACTGCTTTACCCAATTGCCACCGTGGTGATCGGCGGGCTAGGTACTTCTACGCTGCTGGAGTTCTTCGTTCGCCCCGCGTTGTTCTGGACCTTTGGACGCAAAGCGGCCGAGAAAGTAGTCTCGCAGACGCGATCGGAATCTGCCGCCTTGAGCGAGGCGGAAGAAGCGGACAGTTGTGATTCGGCAGAAACCCATTCCCATTAGAACAAGGAGCTTTACGATGTATTCTTGAGCGAGGCGGAAGACGCGGACAGTTGTGATTCGGTAGAAATTCATTCCCATTAGAACAAGGAGATTTACGATGCATTGTAACAATCTGTGGCTTGGCCTGACGGTGGCGGTGACTTGCGCGATTGCAGGGGGCGGCTGCACATCCAGCCCCTCGGATGCCCCAAAGACTTCTGCCAGTGCCCCGAAAGACAAAGCGGAACCCGCCGCTCCGAAGCATGATCACAAAGCCCCCGGCAAGCATGGTGGCCAGCAGCAGTTGCTAGGCAACCACGAATACCATGCTGAACTGGCCGACAACGACACTACCGGAGAAGTGGCGATCTATATTACGGACGGCGAGTTCAAACCCGTCACCGTACCGGAAAAGGAGATGTTCCTGACGGCCGTTGTTGCGGGGCAACCCAAAGAGTTCGTGCTGGTGAGCGACACCAATCCGCCCGGGGGCCAGCCGCGATTCGTACTCGTTGACAAGCAGCTTTGCGATGCGGTCTGTAAGGGGGGAGAAGGCGTGCGTCTCAACGCCACGATCAAGGGAAAACCTTACGCGGCGACATACACGACGTCGGGCAACACCGACCAGGAGCATGAACACGGCGCGAAGACTGCCGACAAGCACGATTGACCGACAGGGTATTCTCCCCTCCCCCGTACTCGGGAGAGGGGCAGGGTGTGAGGGCATGAAGGACCGGCGAATCAATAAGTGTCGGGTTTTCGGAACGATAGGGGTAGGGAAGGCCGATTGATTTCGGCCTCCCCTCCCTCCAAACCGGACGGGCGGA
>JANXQG010000672.1 GCA_025356915.1 Planctomycetota bacterium
CCAGAAATCCCAGTCTGAAGACATAGGCATACAGAAAGCGGAGCGGAAAGCGAAGCGGCAGTTTCAGGTACAATCGCTTGAGCATCCGTTTTCGGCGGAGGGCGGTTCCGATCGCGCTCTCATCTGAGCAATGTCCCCGGAGAGTTCTCGCGACATGTGCTTCCCAGTCCGAGTAGCGATTGTGTTTCTCGACCCATGAATTGATGCTCGGATAGGCATAGTGGAGCATATCGTGATGCAAGGAGTCGACTCGCCCAGTCAAGACAACGTGCTCGTGGACTTCGTTATCCCCAGAATTGGCACATGGTGCTTCGATGCGCTCGTAGCGTCCTTTTTGGTGCCGAAACAGACGCATATTCCAACTCGGATAGAAACCACAGTGCCGAATCCATTTGCCGAGAAAGAAAAATCTACGGTTGACGAAGTACCCGTCAATTTCAGGACGCGTTACGGCGGCGGCGATTTCGCGGCTTAACTCATCGGGAATGTGCTCATCAGCGTCAACGATCAGGATCCATTCGTTCCTGAAGGGCAAGTTGGCAATCGCCCAATTCTTTTTTTTGGGAAAAACTCCGTTGAATTCAAACTGGACGACGCATGCACCCCAATCTTCAGCAATCTCGACAGTCGAATCGTTACTGCGGCTATCGACGACGAACACTTCGTCGGCCCAACGCAGATGGTCCAGGCAGGCCCGGAGGTTCAGCGATTCGTTCTTGACCGGCACGATGACTGACACGGGGATCTTGCCCGATTTCTGGCTCACTTGGTTGTCTCCTGTTCGCTGATTGCGAGCCATAAACGACTCACCTATCTTGCGCTACGCGTTGTCAATTCTCCAAGCCCTTTCGCAGATGATCCGCAAAGGAAACTATCATGTGATGTCTTTTTTGATCTTTCCAAATGCAAATATTACTGGTTTTATAAATCCAGGCGCAAACCTTTGGTGCATAACGCCGACGAAATAAGCGATCTTTGAAAACGCACAATAGGATGGCTCCGCTTCATAGCCGTACACCGCACAGTCCATGCCACTCTTCGTCATGATGTTCTTCAATTTTCGAATACTGTTGCATTTGTAAACGGTTGGAAAAACATCTTCCTCTTTCCTCCCGCTCTGAACGACAGACAGCACTCTCGAGTGATATTTGTTTGGAATGAGTGTCGCGGCTATCGTAACATAGCTCCAGCGATTTGGAGTTCTTATGCACAAATAGCCGCCGTCTTTCAAGACACGACGAATTTCGGAGAATAGCTGATTGGGGTCGAGAATGTGTTCCAGAACATTATCACAAACGATTAGATCAATGGAATTACTTTCGACAGGCCAACAATCAGCTTGGATGAGATGGAACTCATCTAAGAATGAATTAGCTTGAGCGCTTGGATCGACGTCAATCCCGATAACTCTTGCAACCTTCCCCTTTAGAATACGAAGATTCCTCCTGAGGGATACCGGATCCTCATTGTATGTGCCTCTTCCACACCCGACATCCAGAGCTACAAACGAGGAATCCAGGAGCGAATTGACCCTGGTAAAGAACGCTACCGTTCCATCGATATCCGTGAAGCCTCCGAATTTCGCTTCGGGATAGAATCTTTGCAGATTGTTCATTGTGTCCTGCGTTTTCTGAAAAGCAACCAAAGGCCGCTTGATTTCCAGAGCGATCAGCACCGGCTGACAATTATAACATCCTCTTTAGCCACGGACGCAAGACCAAATCGGTCGACAAGCACGGTAGTTTGGCCCTACCTCGACAAGGACGCGCTTGAATTCGACGAGAGGATGGAGTGTAACTTCTAGCTACGTATCCCCCAATACCATCTTTCCGAGAAGAAAAGTTCAAAGCACACATTGTGACAGAAAAGCCGTTCTTTACCCTAATCTCCACGGCATCCCAACTTCACGAAATCTGACATGCGGAAGGCAGATTGCGCTCACTTTGGATATGGCGTGAATTGATTTTTTCGTCTATTCTTGTCGATGGGAGAAGGAAATCGAAGTCAATTCTGGAGGATGCCTAACAAGATCCGATTTGGACGTGCCAAAATTCGGCCGGTTCTCAGTCTCGTTAGGCATCCTCGCATTTCATGAGGAGACATAATCATGTCGGATTCGAAGAAAAATGATCTGATTGTCCTATCAGGAGCAGGTGGATTCATTGCAGGCTCGCTGGTCCGTTATTTCAAGCAGAAGGGATTCACGCGGATTCGCGCGGTGGATAAGAAGCCGCTGTCCGATTGGTATCAAGTCATCGGCGGCGTGGAAAACCTCAGCCTTGACGTGAGCGAGGAGGCCAATTGCCATCGCGTCTGCGAAGGGGCCACGGAGGTCTACAATCTGGCGGCCGACATGGGCGGCATGGGTTTTATCGAACGCTTCCGCGTTCAGTGCCTCCGCTCCGTTTTGGTCAATACCCACATGGTCGAGGCCGCTTGGCGGGCAGGTTGCCAGCGATACTTCTATTCGTCCTCCGCGTGTGCCTACAATACCGAGTTGCAGAAAGATCCCAACTGCCGGGCGTTGAAAGAAAGCGACGCCTATCCAGCTATGTCTGAGCGCGGTTACGGCTGGGAGAAGCTCATCTCGGAAATGTTCTGTCAGGAGTACTGGGCCGAGCGGGGAATGAAGACGTTCATTGCCCGCTTTCACAATGTTTACGGTCCAAACGGCACTTGGGATGGCGGCCGTGAGAAGGCCCCGGCGGCAATTTGCCGCAAGGTGATCGAGGCCAAGCAGACTGGCAAACACGAGATCAATATCTGGGGCGACGGGAAGCAAACTCGGAGCTTTATGTACATTGACGACTGCCTGGACGGCATCGACCGCATCACGCACTGCGACGACCTGATCGCCACGCCCATCAACCTCGGCTCGAGCGAGTTGATTCCAATCAACACGCTTGTGACGATGGCCGAAGAGATCGGCGGTGTGAAGCTGAAGCGGGAATATGACCTCGACGCGCCCAAGGGCGTGGCCGGCCGCAACAGCGACAACACGATGATCAAACGGATCCTTGGCTGGGAGCCGACCACGCCTTTCCGAGCCGGTCTGGCCAAAACCTACGCCTGGATCGAGCAGCAGTACCGCGACCGCAAGGCAGGCAAGCGGACGGTGCATGATTCAATATGACGTTTTATGCGCCGGATTTGTGGCCTAGAGTGGGGGCAGATAAGAAAAGGTGGCAGCCGCAAGACATGGGCATATTAGGTGAGATGGGCACAAGAGATCATGGCCGTCGGTAATCCGGCCTGTTCGCGACATAGCTCATACAGACTGACCGCCCCCATATCCAGACCGTTTGGCCAGTTATGGCAAGCGAACAATTCCGCGGCAAAATTTTCCCGCAGCACTTTACACCGACTGTGGGGTTCAATATACTGTAGACTCCCCGCGCACCGCGAGAGCCACCCCTCACACCTACTCGCACGAAAGGATTTCCTATGGCCGATCATACCGTCCGCAAGGTTTCGCATTCCGGAGTGGGTTATTCGGTCGTCGATCTGAACGACGTTCGACATGTCTTTGCGGCTGCCACGCCGCTGGCCGGTTCGACCTTCGATCAGCAGGCTGACGACGCCTTGCGAACGATCGAAGCCGTAATTCACGAGGAGGGCACGCGGGGATCGATCGTCCATCAGGCTGTTTTCCTGGCCGATATGTCGCAAGTTGCCCGTTGCCAGCAGGTTATGCGAGATTTCTACGGCCCTGAACTGCCGGCGACCAGCTACATTCCCCAGCCCCCTTGTGGGGGAAAACAGCTCGCCATTGAAGCCCTTGGCGTAGGGCAGGGCCGTGGAGAAGTGGAAATTCAGCGGGTTAGTGAAGAGCTGGTCATCGCACGACACAACGGCATCGC
>JANXQG010000703.1 GCA_025356915.1 Planctomycetota bacterium
TGGACTTTGCAGTTCTCCTGGAATTCCGTCATTCCTGCTTGGAGGATGGCAACAAAAATGGTAAGATAAGCCCTGGACGGTCTCCTAAGCAACATTATCCCCCCTAGAGTGGCGGCATGGCGAAAAAAGAAGAAGCTATCGAGGTTGAGGGCATCGTGACGGAAGCCCTGGCCAACACACGGTTTCGAGTGCAATTGGACAGCGGTCACAAAATCATTGCCCACGTTGCCGGCCGAATGCGGAAAAATTTCATCCGTATCGTCCCCGGCGATAAGGTTCGCATTGAACTCTCTCCGTACGACCTGACCAAGGGCCGTATCACTTTCCGCGAGCGGTAATTTTCTGCCCAATCCACCAACTGGCCTAGCGTGAGTTCGTGGTGGAGATACGCGGCGATTTTGTCAGCGACCGTTTGCTTGGTGATGGTCATGGCTGTATTCGTCGAGCCCAAGCTTGCATTTCAGGCATGGTCTATCATGTTCTTAATCGTGTCGGCGCCTTACGCCGGCGCTGCCAATCGGACGATCAGCCGTTCGAGGATCAGCCGCGGAAGCATCTGGCTATCGCCCTTCAGATCGAGATCGGCTTCCAGAAGCCAGCGGTAAAGCTGGGCACCGCGCTTCCGTCCGAGACGCTTGAGTTGTCGCTCGGCCTTTTGGAGTACGAAGGATTTGATGCCCGCCTGCTGCAAGGCAGGGCCGACGCCGATGCGGCGACCGGCGGACTCGGATTGGAGAATCAATCGAGTGGCCGCGGCTAGACGGCGAAGCGTAGCGGAAATCTGAGCCAACAGCCCGACAGGTGCCTCGCCGGCAGCCAACAGCCTGTCAATCTGTCGCAATGCCTCGATCGCGTTCCCGTCCAAGGCCAAGTCAAGCATCTCCCAGGTTGTCTTTGCCCGCCATCCGCCGACCAGCTTCTGGATCATTTCGGGCGTGATTTTTTTGTCGTTGCCGGCCATCAAGGCCAACTTGGCTAATTCCTGGTCCAGGAGACCCAGCTCCGGCCCGACCAACTCGACGAGCGTATCCGCCGCGTTGAGCGAAAGCTGGCTTTTGTGGGTTTGTTTGGCCCACTCGGTGAGCCAACGAGTGAGCTTGGCGACCGCCGGAGCACTGCAATCGACGGCCAACCCTTGGGCGTCGACCGCCTTGTAGAGCCGAGTGTTGCTTGGCCAGCTCTTCACGTCCAGTAGCAGGATGCCACTTCGCCCGGGCCGGGCAATGTAGCCTTCCAAAGCTTCGCGATACCGGCTCACGAACTCGTCTGCTTCATCGACCACAACGAGCCGCTGCCCGCCAAACATGGCGATCGTGGTTAGTTCCTCGACCACGGCGCGGAATTCAGCCGTGCGACCTTCAAAACTCGTTAGCGAGAAATCGGCTTCGTCGCTTCCCAGTACGGCGTGGCGAAGGCCCAGCAGCACTTGGCGGCGCAGGAACAGCTCGTCGCCAAACGCCACGCAGACCGGCTTTGGTGGGTATTTGTCGGGCTTTGCCAGATAGTCGATTGCATGGAGTTTGGCCATGCAGACAGTATATCATATCCGAAGAAGTTGTCAGTTGACAACTGAAACTTTTCTTCACCGCAGATATGCCTGTTCCGCCGACCTGGGTTCGAGTCGGCCCAGGGGACGCAGATCGCGAAGCTGCGCGGCGGGACTGGAAAGATTGAGAGTCACCGGCTCCGGCGTTTCGTAGATGCCCATGTTGCCGGCGGCGTCGTGGATCTCCAGCCGTAAATAGACCCGCTGCGGCAAGCTGCCGGTGAGCTGCCAGACATACCGCCCAGTATTTTCCAGGTTGGCGGCCATTGTGGTCCAGGGGCCGCCCAAACGTTCGCTATACGACAGAGAAATTGGCCTTGCGGCCAATTCATGATTGTCGCTGGCTTCCCAGGCAATGAACAACTTGTTGCCATCCGGGCCGGTACCCTGTTGGGCAACCGTGATGCGTCCCACCGGCCGGGTCAGGTCGATGCCGATCCAAATACCCGGTATTTCGCCGGGCAACGGCGGTCTTCCTGCCATGCCGGGGCCGTTCTGAATTGTCATGCGAAATCCATGAATGCCATCCTCGGGCACGGTCACCAACATCGGGCTCTGGCCTTTGGAATCCTTGCCAAAACTCTGCCATGACTTGCCACCGTCACGCGTTCCCCATAGTTCGACTGGGACGTTGCCTGTGCTGCCCATGGCGAGGGTGTCATACGTAAGTTGAAAAACCTGTGTATTGATCCAGCGAAGTTGTACTCCCGGCGGCGGGCCGCTGTTCCCTGCGACTGTTGGGCTATCCGCAGGCCCGGTCGGACGGCTGACCGTGAATCCATTGAACGGGTTCGCAGGGGCCGACGATGCAGCAGGCACCTCGGGCGATGTCGGCGGTTGGTTGGAAATAAATTGCTGCGTAACTGGCGGATTGACACGGATGGCAACCGACCCGTTGCTGAGATCATTCTGGGGTGCCGGAAGCTTTGCCGGGCTGGTGAAAGCCGGACTGGCGTTCTCCGCCGGCCAAGGCGTTTTGCTCGTCGCTGGGCCAAGCGATTGCCATGGACCGGCAGCCTTCGGAGCAACTGCGGGCGAAGTCGTCGCTGTTGCCAGAGCAGGTGAGACTGGGGCCATGGTTGCGGTAGGTGAGATCGGCATCCGCAGGCCTAGGGGGTTCGTTCCAGCCGGAGTTGCCGCGACGGCACCCAGCGACGGTCGCACGGGATTTGCCATTACCGCGCTTCCCGTTGCAGTCGGTAGAGCGACTTGCGTGTGACTTTCTGCCGGATTACCGGCGAGGTCGCTCACACGAATGCGTATCTCCATGGTCCCCGAAGCGTTTTGAGGATACCAGGTAACCTCGCCCGTGTGTTCGACGTTATTGCTGTGGACATCCTTGGGGCCGACAGAAACGGCCTGCCAGGCAGCAGTTGGAGCCAGGCGATGTTCGAGCACTAGGCTGTCCAGTTTAGGATAAAGCTCCTCGATGCGGAAAATGGCCGTGATCTGGCCGGAATCGCCGCAGCGGGCCGTGAGTTGAGTCTTGGGTGGAACCGTGTCAACGATCACGATCAGCTTGGGTGCATGCGGGCCTTGCGGTCGGATCTGACCGGAACGATCGAGCGTGCGGACATCGAACCAGTATTCGCCGTCGGCACCTGCTTTGAAGAGGAAGTACCCCTTTTTTGGCGGAGCCTGTCGCCAATTGTCCCAATGCGCGCCACGGTCCGGAGATACGTATAACTGGACCTCAACAGGTTCCTGCTTGGTCTGCCCAGAACGCTCGACCTGGAAAGGGATGGAGAACAGAGTCTGTCGCCAGTAGATTGGTGCAGGCACTGCCGAAGCGGCCAGCGGCGGTGCCGGATCGACCGCACCAAGGGCCAGTATCTGAAGGATTGAGGCCATCCACATGATCTCACCGCTCCCAAATCAATTAGCGATAACCGCTCCCTACTGTGTAGGCGTAGTAACATCGGCCAAGTTCGCGCATGCTCGGTATCGGTTGCACCGGTTAACCGACTTGAAACGAAAAATCGTGCCGGGTCGGAATTCGCGATACTGCGAATTGCAGATGTCGAAACCCTAACAGAGGAGGAGTTTTGGCTCTTCCGGTTCCTAGGTGCAGAACGCGAATAATTGATGTTTGTAGGGTGGGGAGAGCGCAGCGAGCCCCCATACTTCTGCACCTAAAACCGGAAGAGCCCATATTTTTATTGGACACTCCGGCGGCAAGCGCACATAATGAATAGGTGTAACGATTGAGCAGTTGCTGGCCCTCACTGATGGTGGCCGTGTTGGACTGGGTAGATATCCAGCAACTCGTTTTGGGGGTTGCCACGCTAGCGATTTTTGTGGCGATTGGTATCTATTGGGCCGGGAGGATCCATGCCAAGGCGGTACAAAAGGAACCTTCAGCTAGCGAATTGCTTACAAAATTCCGGGAAATGCACTTCCGGGGTGTGCTTAGCGACGAAGAATTCCGAACAATTAAAACTACGTTGACGGAGCGACTGCAGGCTGAGTTAAGAGGTAGGGACGAAACGGGCTAAGACGTTTTGGGAACACTTACGGCCCGTGTACCGTAGTACACATAGAATTCACATTCACCAACCGTAACAACAGAGAAGGCAACCGTGGCGAAAGGAACAGACGACATGCAGTCGGGACGTGATTTTGTGGCTGGCCGACGAGGCAGTGGCACCACTAAGAAAAACGCATTTTGCTCGTTCTGCCGCAAGAGTTATCGCGACGTCGGACCGCTGGTCGAGGGGCCTGGCGATGTCTATATATGCGGCGAATGTATCGACCTCTGTCAGTCGATCCTCGAGCAGGAACGCCGCCGCCGGGGGACCAGCAAGCCCTTGTTCAGCAAGATTCCCACCCCTAGGGAACTGGTCGAACATTTGGACCAATACGTCATCGGGCAGGATCGGGCAAAAAAAGTCCTGGCCGTGGCCGTGCATAGCCATTACAAGCGGCTTATGCACCGTGCCGAGTCGGGCGAGGTCGAGATCGACAAGTCGAATATTCTTGTGATCGGCCCGACGGGTTCCGGCAAGACTTTGCTGGCCCAGACCTTGGCTCGTATCCTCGACGTGCCCTTTGCCATCGGCGATGCCACCACGCTGACCGAGGCAGGCTATGTGGGCGAGGACGTGGAGAACCTCCTGCTCAAACTCCTGCACGCGGCGGACTTTGACGTCGAAGTCGCCCAGCGAGGCATCCTTTACATCGATGAAATCGACAAAATCGGCAAAACCAGCCAGAACGTCTCGATTACCCGTGACGTTTCCGGTGAGGGCGTGCAGCAGGCCTTGCTCAAAATGCTCGAAGGGACCGTGGCCAATGTGCCGCCCCAAGGGGGTCGTAAGCATCCCGAGCAGCAGTACATCCAGATGGATACCTCGAATATCCTCTTCATCTGTGGCGGGACGTTCGTTGGTTTGGACGACATCATTGGTAAGCGGCTCGGCAAGCGATCGATCGGTTTCGGCCAGGAGCCGGTCGTGCATGACGAACTGGAGATGG
>JANXQG010000043.1 GCA_025356915.1 Planctomycetota bacterium
GATTGGCAATCCGTCGAATTGCCGGACGGATTGCCAATCCGTCCTACGGCCAAGTCCGACACTTATTGAAGCGCCGGTCCTTATCCGTGTTTTCATCCGTGGCCAAACCTAAAATGGTGGGGCTCGCTGCGCTCTCCCCACCCCACGGCCTCCCTTTCTCCCCTTCTCCCTTTCCCCCCTTCCCAAAACCGAAAATTCCGTATTTATTTTTGCTTGTGCCTAATTTCAAGCTACGGTTGCGTACACGGATTTACTCCCTTCACCCCTGTCTCTCTCCCAAAAGAGGACGAGGGGAAGAAAGATGGAAAATGGCATTCACGTTCTTCTTCCGCGACGAACAAACACTGAGAGTGCTTTTGGAGCACGCCCTGCCTGTCATGCAGGGGCAAGCGTTCATCCGGATTTGGGACGCCGGCTGCGCCCACGGCCCAGAGCCTTATACGCTCGCCATCCTGCTTCGCGAGCAGATGTCCGAGATGCTCTACCGGAATGTGCGGATCCATGCTACCGACATGGAGTCGCAATTCCGGGAACAGGTTACCTCGGGCATTTACCCGGAAGAGGAACTTCGCCGCATCCCTGCGGACCTCTTCGAGCGGTACTTCCGGCCAGCCGATCAGCCGGGTCGGTTCCAGGTAGTGGAGGAGGTGCGATCGCGCATCGAGTTCACCCTGCACGACCTGCTCTCGCTGGTTCCCGTGCGACAGGATCTGTCGCTGATTGTCTGCAAGAACGTTCTGCTGCACTTTGATGAGCGCCAGCGATGCGAGGTGCTGAGGATGTTTCATGGGGCCTTGCGCAAGGATGGGCTCTTGGTGATGGAACACACACAGAAGGTTCCCGAGGCGTTGCGTCCCCTGCTGGAGCAGGTAGCGCCCCACGCCCAAGTCTATCGTAAGATCGAAGTCCCGGCGGCCAACGTGTGCCGCTTGGATTCCGGCACGGCAGATCGCGTCGGCCTCTCGAAAGAGAGACCCCTGCCGCACCGTGGTATCACCACACCCCATGTATTGTCGGGCCGTTGACGCCGCCCGGCAAACCTACCTGTATTTGTTTCACACCGAAAGGACAGAACATGTTTGCAAAGATGAAGACCGGGACTAAGGTTCTGGGAGGATTTGGATTCGCTATTTTGATCACCGTGGTGGTCGGCTTCGTCGGCTACCAAGGAATCAGCAAGCTCAGCGGCAATGTGAATGAAATCGGCAAAAACTATCTGCCTAGCATCCGCGGGTTGAACCTGATTGCCAAGGGACAACTCAACGTGGGCTATGCGGATCGCGGTCTGGTCAATCCAGAGATGATTGACAAAACAACCCGTGACAATCAGTACACGCGAATCGAGGAGGGCTTCAAGCTCATCGACGACGGGCTTAAGATCTACGAACCCTTAGCGCAAAGGCCCGAAGAGGCGGTACTGTGGAAGGAGTTCAAGGGCCTTAGTGAGGAATGGATTAAGGCTCGCAAACCGGTCACCGATCTGAACCACGAGAAGGACGCCCTACTGAAGGCTGGCGTGAAACCCGATGACGCCAAGCTCACGGAGCTTGACGCCAAAGTGTATAAGGCCGCCGATGCGGTCCGCGCCCCATTCCGCAAGTTCACGGAAAAGCTGGACGAAGTGATCAAGCTCAACGTCAAGTACTCCGAGGAGGAAACGAAACTAGCTGAGGCCAACAGCACCTCGGCGATGGTAACGATGTTTTCCGCCATCGGCATTGGTGCCGCGCTGATGCTCATTCTGGGCGTGTTCCTTTCCAAGAGCATTTCCAAGATGCTCACGACCCTGATCGGCGAGGTGAAGAAACTAGCCGACGCGGCCGTGGCCGGCAAGCTCCAGACCCGCGCCAACCCGGAACTGGTAACTCTCGAATTCCGTCCGATCGTGGAGGGCGTCAATGCGACGCTGGACGCCGTGATCAACCCGTTGAACGTGGCGGCCGAGTATGTCGATCGGATCTCCAAGGGCGACATCCCGAACAAGATCACCGACAGCTACAACGGCGACTTCAACGAGATCAAGAATAACCTGAATGCCTGTATCAACGCGGTGAATGCGTTGACGAGCGACGCCGGGATGCTGGCGAAGGCGGGCGTGGAAGGGAAGTTGGCCACTCGGGCCGACGCCACGAAGCACCAAGGCGACTTCCGCAAGATCGTCCAGGGCGTGAACGAGACCCTCGACGCCGTGATCAACCCCTTGAACGTGGCCGCCAAGTACGTCGATGACATCTCCAAGGGGAATATCCCCGCCAAGATCACCGACAGCTACAACGGCGACTTCAATCTCATCAAGCAAAACCTCAACCAGTGCATCGACGCGGTGAATGCCTTGACGGCCGACGCCATGATGCTGGCGAAGGCGGGCGTGGAAGGAAAGTTGGCCACCCGGGCCGACGCCACGAAGCACCAGGGCGACTTCCGCAAGATCGTGCAGGGCGTCAACGATACGTTGGACGCCGTGGTCGGTCCGGTGAACGATGTCGCGAGGGCCATGAAGTCGATGGCGGCCAAGGACTTCACCCGGCCGATCGAGGCGGACTACGCCGGCGATTTCAAGGTGTTGAAGAACGCCGTGAATTCGGTGGTGGAGAATGTCCGTTCGGCGATCGGCCAGATCACCGAGAGCGCAGCCCAGTTCGGCGAAGGCTCTCGCGTGATTGCCGAAAGCTCGCAGACACTCGCCTCCGGTGCCCAGCAGCAAAGCGCATCGGTGCAGCAGGTGACGGCATCCATCGAGGAGCTGAGCCGCTCCGTGGATAACGTCAAGAATGCCGCACATGGCGCCGACAAGCTGGCCAAGGAAACGAGCGTTCTTGCCGAGCAGGGCGGAACGGCCGTCCAGCAATCGGTCGAGGCGATGGAGTTGATCCGCACCAGTTCCACCCAGATTGGCGAGATCATTCAGGTGATCTCCGAGATCGCAAGCCAGACCAACCTTCTGGCGTTGAACGCGGCGATCGAGGCGGCCCGGGCGGGCGAACACGGTCGTGGATTTGCCGTGGTGGCCGATGAAGTCCGGAAACTGGCCGAGCGGTCCAATAAGGCAGCCGGCGAGATTACGAGCCTCATCAAGGAATCGACGCAACAGGTGCAGCAAGGCGCGCAACTGAGCGGCGAGACGGGCGAGGCCCTGAAGAAGATCGTGGAGAGCGTCAAGGCCACGGCGGCCAAGATCTCCGAGATTGCCACGGCGACGGTCCAACAGGCCGCCAATTCCGAGGAAGTCTCCAAGGCCACCCAGGGCATTGCTCAGGTGACCGAGCAGACCGCAGCAGGCACGGAGCAGATGGCTTCCAGCAGCCAGGAACTCGGTGCCCAGGCCCAGGCCCTTCGCGACCTGGTGAGCACGTTCCGGACCAAGAGCAGCCAATCGGCCAACAGCGAGTCCGAGGCGGATGCCAAGAGCATGGCCGTCTGAGATTGTCCGTAAGGTAAGGGGCGGCCTCGGCACACCGAGGCCGCCCTTGCCCGACACTTTGAAAACATACTTCCCATACCAAGGAGATATTCATGTCCACCGTCATGCAAGAACCGCCCGCCAGCATCGCGGACAGCACCGTCCGAGAGCAGACGCGAACCGCCGCGAACGGCTCGATGCAACTTGTGAGCTTCAAGCTCAGCGACGAAACCTACGGGATCGAGATCACCAAGATTCGCGAGATTATTTTGGTGGGCCAGATCACGCGAGTTCCAGAAACTCCGCACTACATCAAGGGGTTGATCAATCTTCGCAGTTCCGTCATTCCGGTGATCGATCTTCGTGCTCGTTTTTCGTTGGCCGAGAACGAACTGACCCAAGACAGCCGCATCATGGTACTCAATGTCGGCCGCCGGACGATCGGCATCGTGGTCGATTCGGTGAATGAGGTGCTGCGCGTTTCGCAGGACCAGATCTCGCCCGCCCCGCCGACCGTGGCCAGCCTGGGCAACCAGTACATCACCGGCCTCGTCCGGCTGGAGGATCAGTTGCTGATCCTCCTCGATGTGGATCACCTTTTCGGCCAGGAAGCAACCTTGGCCATGGATGCCGCTTTGAGCGGCACGTAAAGAGAGTAATTGTAGGGTGGGGAGAGTGAAACGAGCCCCACCATGAAACGCCAGAAGAGGGTGGGGCTCGCTGCGCTCTCCCCACCCTACAAGGAGAAGAACATGCCTGAAGAGATGAAGAGAGACGATGGCTTCGAGCAGAAGCTGAGCAAGCTTCGCATGAGGATCGATCAATTGCCGCCGGAACAACGGCCGCACCTGGTCGAATTGGCGGACGCCATCTCCCGACAACACCTGCATTTGGAAGACAAGAAGAGTTTAGGATTTGGGCAAAAAATCCCACCGGCTTGCCC
>JANXQG010000047.1 GCA_025356915.1 Planctomycetota bacterium
GCTTCTTTACATCTCGGGCGAAAACGCGAATATCCCATTGTACTCGGACTTGGAAGGTCCACGTTAAACGCAAAGGAGTAACTTTTAGGGTAGGGACAATAAAACTCTGGTATTGGCCGCAGCCGGCTGCCCTTCAGGGCGATTGCACCATAAGTCATGATCTGACAAGGACTTTCTCAAGGTAATCTTCGTCCCAAGCGGCGGTGAGGCGTTTGTTTTTCACGCCGACTTTGAGGCTTGATTCATTCTTGAGCATGCTCAACGCGGTGCGACGGAGGATACTGAAGTTGGCATCCGCGTGCCCCTTGCGGATGCGGCACTGGTCTTCCTGAAACGTCACATCAAGTTGCCAGTGCAAACGGTTCTCGATTCCCCAATGGCCGCGCACCGCCTTGGCGAAGCGGCGGGCCGAGAGGTATTTGCTTAAAATGTAATAGCGAATTTCGCTGCTCTCCTTTCCGTTGCGCAGTGTGGTGCTGACGACCATCCCGATCGCCCGCAAATGAAACCAGCGGCCGCGGTCCGGCAGGTTCTCCGGCACCGGACAAATGCAGTAATAACGTTCTTCTTTCCGCCCGTGTCCCTTTTCTTCCGTCTGATAGCGGCGCACCTTGGTGCGCGCGAAGTCGTCCTCCAAGTGCTCGTCGAAGTGCTTCTCGATTCCCGCTTGCAAGGTCGGTTGGTTTCCCTTTGCATGCAGCACGTAGTCCGCCTTCGCCTCGACGATCTTCCTCGCGATTTCCGTCTGGCAGCCCATGGCGTCGATGGTCACCAAACAGCCGGAAATCTCCAGGATTTCCAACAGTTTCGGGATGGCGGTGATCTCGTTGCTCTTCGCGTCCACGACAACCTGCCCGAGGCTGATCTGGTTCGCCGTGGCCCAGGCGCTGACCATATGGATGGCCGACTTGCCGCTGGCCGTGTCGAAGCTGCGGCGGAGCGTCTTGCCGTCGATGGCGACGACTTGTCCCTCGCTGATCTCCTGCAACGCCGTGATCCAACTCAGCAAACACTGCTCGAACTCCGCAGGCTTAATCGCAGCCAAGATCGCGTTGAAGCGGTCGTGCGAAGGGATCCCGCTTTCGAGGTCGAGAAACCGCGCGAACCATTCGCGTTTCTTCCGGCCATACGCCGCGATAGCGACAAAATCATCGGCCCCGCAAATGACCGCGCAGATAGCCATCACCACCACGTTCATCAACGGATAAGTTACCTTGCGGCGGCGCGGGTCAGTAAGCTTGGCAAAGTGATCTTGCAGTCGGACGGAATTCATCGCGGACATTTTCTGATACTCCTGGGTTGGTGCAATTTCTTAAATCCTTCTTCTCCTCAGAAGGTAACAGAAATCGCAGTTGCCCAATCATATCAAACTACCCAGTATGGCGCAATCGCCCTGTGCCGGTGGGCAATCCGGGCAATATGGCAGATACCGAAGTTATGACCGATGGCACCGCTGGATATGGCTCGGTGGGCTATGTCTACAGTATTGGCAAGTACGATGTCACCGCCGGTCAATATGCCGCATTTCTGAACGCCGTTGGTCGGGCACCCAATAGCAATATGAAAACAACTCCTGCCGGCTCTCAAATTAAATGGGATTTCCACACGCTGGCTTATACCGCCACCTTGCCGAACCAGCCGATGAATAACGTCTCCTGGGGCGATGCGGCGCGGTTTTGCAACTGGTTACAAATTGGTCAGCCGATGGATCCAGCTAGTGTCCCTGGCAAATACTGAAACAAATTGGTGCCTACAATGCTAATAGGAATTTTTCTTATTGCATTGAAGGTCGTTACATGCGTGGTCGTAAAGCTCATGAATTTTCCCTCGACGCCCAAGATCGCTGCCTTTTGGAACGGATCGCCCGAAGCCAGACGCGCCCTGGTTTCAGGTGGAACGGGCACGCATCGTCTTGGCGATCGCCGCAGGCCAACATGCCCAAGAACTGGTTCGGCGGAAGCAGTGCGGTCGAGCAACGATTTGGAGGATTTGCCGTCGTTACCAGGAGCAGGGGTTGGAGGGACTCTTGTCCCTGTCACCGCGGAGTGGACAGCCACCGCGGATTTCCCCCCCTCCAACAAGCGCAAATCGTTGAACTGGCGTGTTTGGAACCCATTGCCAGTGGCTTGCACATTACCCACTGGACGAGCGCGGACTTGGCACGCCAAGCCGTGACCGACGGGATCGTGCCG
>JANXQG010000058.1 GCA_025356915.1 Planctomycetota bacterium
ACAGAAACGACTTACTCCACCACTCGCGCATGAAGACGATAGGCCTATTATCGATAGGTATTGTGCGGCGTTGCCGCCGTCGATTTTCTTTTCGCCGCGGCTCCGTGACGGTACTGGCCACGCTTCTGATCGTCGTTGGGGTGCTGCTGACGATTTTGGTGGTCGATGCCTCGTATCTCGTTGCCGTCAACCGCGGTATGCAGGACGTCTCCAGCATCATGGCTTTGGCAGGTGCCCCAGAATTGCTCGATCCGAACCTTTTGCTGGACGCGCCGGGTGCGCCGAAGCCCAACCAAGCGGCAGTTCGGACCGCAGCCGCCACCGTGGCCGATACGTATCGCGATCGCAACAACCGCGTCATTCCCTCCTTGCAACGTGTCGATGCCAGCGATGTCGTCGTGCAAACGGGCTTTGTCGACGATGTGACGGGCAATCCGCCTCAATTGGATCTTTCGGCAACCGAGCACAACACCGTGTTCGTTTATGCAGCCCGCACCACCAGCGGCACCCATTCGGTGACCTATCCGGTCGATCTGGCGGGTACGAAACGCACGATCGAGATTCGCGGCGGGGCCCATGCGACGCTGGACAACCTTGTCGTCGGCTTCCGGCCCGAGACCACGATGGCGACCCCGCTCATGCCTCTGGGAATTCTCAGCACGGCGTGGACTGGCGAGCGGACGGCCGATAGCAACGGCAATGGCATCAACGAAATGGTCATTCGCTTGCAATCGGCTCATCCGCCGAATGCTTCCTCCTATCCGCCGCAACCCAATGGGGCACTGTTGTTTTACGGAGGCAACATCACTCCGGAGGTGTTATCGCAGACATTGCCGCTACAGGTTACCCAGGGACTTTTCCCCGCGGATCTGCCTCCCAGCGGATTGTTTGGACCGGCAACTTCGGGGTTGCTCGCGCCGGTGTTGGGCAGATCGATGGGCGATGGCGGCGATCCGGGTACGCTGGCTATCGTGGCTGCATTTGCCGGCAAGATCGGGCAAAAGCGGGTCTTTCCGCTCGTGCAAGGGATGACCGGCGTGGGGACCGACGGCACAGGCACCGCCCAGGTTGAAGGATTCGTCGCCTGCACGGTCCTGGGAGCCGAGGTGATCGACAACCGCCTCACGGTCCGCGTCGAGCCTTGTTATCTAATCCATCACACGGCCTGGACCATGCCTCCGGCGGCTGGACCGGCGGGTTTGCAGCGGAATTTGTATATTTATAAACTACGATTGTCGCGATAGAAATTTCGGATTTTAATAGAGGGTATTTGCATGAGAGCAGTCGTGGCGGGTGGAGAAATTCAACGGATCAACGAAGCGCGTCGGATCTTGCTCAGCGAAGGCTTGACTTGCGAGGCCGAGGATGTAATCGGCTACGACCGACTTCAGGATAGTCTGGCGGCCGTAAGTCCGGACATCGTGCTGGTCTATTGCCACGGAGCAGGGAGCGAGGGTCTGGCGGCGATCCGTACGGCCCATCAGCTCGTGGCTGGCCCAGTGCTGGCGGTCGGGGAACCCGACGTCACCCTGGTGCGAGAATCCATGCGCGTCGGGGCGAAGGAATACCTCGATATCAACAATCTTCGCCACGACCTGGCTGTAGCCCTGGCGACGATCGAAACGGCCCATCCAGGCACCAGCAAACGGGGCCAGATCGTCACCGTATTCTCCCCGATTGCCGGGATAGGGGTAAGCACGATTGCCCTGAACTTGGCTATGTCGCTCGCAAAAATGCATTCGCCGGCGAACGCAGGCAAGACGCCTGCGCTAGAAAATGAAGGTGTCGTGGCCTTGGTGGACGTTACGCCGCCGCCCAGCGATCTCTCCTTGCTCCTGGACATGGATCCCAAGGATACGCTGGCCGATGTTCTCCGCCATCACGACCGACTCGACCGCCGTCTCCTGGCCGGCGCCATGACGGCGCACCCGTCGGGTCTGCACGTGCTGCCGCAGGCCGGTTTCACGGATGATCTCCGCGTACCGGAATTCAACTTGAGCCGCGCCATCATCCGGCAGATGTTCGTCCTGTTGCGCACCAGCTACGAGTTTGTTGTGGTCGATCTGGGCCACAACTTTTCCGAGGCCCAGATTGAGGCATTCCGGCTCTCCAACATCGTGTTGCTGCCGGTCGTGGCCGATGTGCCTGGGCTGCGGCGAGTTCGCTGGGTCCTCGATGCGGCCAAATCACTCGGTATCAGCCGCGACCGCTTCCAAATTGTGTTGAACCGTCATGGCGGCAAAAACCAAGTGGCAAAAACTAAGGTCGAAGATGCCCTGCACACCTCAATCTTGACAACGATCGCCGACCATGGACCTCTGCTGACTGCCGCGCGTAACGAAGGCGTGCCCGCAGTTGAGTTGTCCGGCAGTGTTGCCGCTGCCTTTAATTTATTGGCAAAAACCATCCAGCGCAACCTGGCGGGAGTAGACGCATGAGCTTGTCCTACCCTCAAGAGCGCATTGACTTATCCACAGGCAGTCAGGCATTGCCGGCCGGCACGGAAGGTTTTGAGGGCCGGTTCCAGAAGCTGAAGACGCAGATCCACCGCGAGCTGCTCGATTCGATCGATCTGTCGCGGATCGGCACGATGAGTGATCTCCAGTTGCGGCGGCATGTGGCCAACCTTTCGCAGCATATTTTCCACAACCGTCCGCAACTCCTCTCAAAGATTGACGAAGAGCGGTTGATCGATGAGTTGATCGCTGAATCGTTCGGCCTCGGCCCGCTGGAACCCTATATGCAGGATCCGGAAGTGGCCGATATTCTCGTCAATGGGCCGCACGAGGTTTATGTCGAGCGGAATGGGCGATTGTACGAGACCAATACCGTTTTTGCCGACGACGAGCACCTGATGCAGATTATCCAGCGCGTGGTCAGCCGCGTAGGCCGGCGGATCGACAGCCAGTCACCCATGGTCGATGCCCGCTTGGCCGACGGTTCGCGCATCAACGCCGTGATTCCGCCGCTTGCGCTCAACGGTCCCACGCTTTCCATTCGCCGCTTCGGCCGCAACCCTCTGCAAATCGAGCAGTTGCAGGCCCATGGTTCGATCTGTCCGGAGATGGTGGCCTTGCTTCGGGCGGCCATCGAGGGGCGGATCAACCTCATGATCAGTGGCGGCACCGGCTCCGGCAAGACGACGATGCTGAATGCCCTCTCGCCGTTCATTCCGGCCGAGGAGCGATTGGTGACGATCGAGGACTCGGCCGAATTGCAGCTTCGCCGTAAGCATGTGGTGCGGATGGAAGCACGTATTCCCACCTCGGAAGGCGTCGGTGCGGTGACGGCCCGCGACCTCGTGCGCAACGCCTTGCGCATGCGGCCTGACCGCATTATCCTTGGCGAAGTCCGTAGCGGCGAGGCCCTCGACATGCTACAGGCGATGAACACCGGCCACGAAGGATCGCTGACGACGATCCACGCCAACGACGCCCGCGATGCCCTGTCGCGTTTGGAAGTCATGGTGGCCATGGCCGGGTTCGATCTGCCGGTCAGCGTGGTGCGCCGCTACATTGCTTCGGCAATCAACGTGATCGTTCACCTTGCCCGTCTCAAGGGCGGCATACGACGAGTGATGCGGATTGTGGAAATCGTCGATTTGGAAAATAACGAATATCAACTTCGCGAACTGTTTCGCTTTCAGCAAGCCGGGTTGGACGCCCAGGGGCGGGCGACGGGCCGTTTCCATGCGTCGGGCAATGTGCCGGCCTTTTTGGATCGGCTGCGCGAACGTGGCATTGCCTTGGCTCCCGATCTGTTTCGCGCTCGGGTGTTGGAGGGGAGCGGGGAGCGTGGGGCGGGGAGCGGGGAGCGGCGGGGGGAGGGAGACGGGGAGCGTGGGGCGGTGCCTACGTTAGAGGAGGGTTGCCTGTGACTCCGTACCTTCCGATTCTGCTCATCGTAGCCGCATTTGCGGCGGGCATTTTCGCGGTTCTGGCCGTGGGCATGATCGTGTTCGGCCGCCGCTCGACGGAAGAGAAAATCGAGCGGCGGATCGGTTTGGAAGATGCAGCGGCTGGCGAGGCTCCGGCGGAGATTCTCGCCCGAGACGCCGACGGACGGTTCGATCGCTACTTTTATCAGCTCCTGGCCGAATCGGGCCTCTCCATTTCGCCGTTAGCCGTCTTGATGCTCATGGTCGGCTTTGCTGCCGTGGCCGGTGGGATTGCCTTCGTGTGGACCGAGAGCGTGGGAGTGGTCGTCGCTGCGGCCCTGATCGGATTCTGGCCGCCGCTCCTCTGGATTCGCTGGGTCCGTGGCCGCCGCATCCGTGCCATGGAAAATCTCATGCCTGGAGTACTCGATCAACTGGCCGACTGCCTGCATAGCGGCCAGACCTTGGAGCAGGCGGCCGAATCGGTCTCGCTTCAAGCGGCTTCGCCTTTGAAAGAGGAATTCGGCCACTGCCTACAGTTGTTGAAGATGGGGCAGTCGCCCGTTGCCGTGATGGACCGCCTGTCGCGGCGTATTCCGCTGCCGGAGTTTCGCCTCTTTGCCACGGCCGTCCTCGTGCATCGGCAAACCGGCGGCAACCTCTCGCAACTGACCTCGCGGCTGGCCATTTCCGCCCGCGATCGCCAGGAATGGCGGCGGCATTTGGGGGCACAAACTGTTGCAGGCCGCTATTCGGCCCTCGGGCTGGTCGCCTGCGGTATCCTTGGGTTGGGGGTACTCAGCGCAAGCCGCCCGGAATATACCGGGTTCTTTTTGACGCATCCCCGGGGACCGAGTTTCCTGGCGGTTGCGATCGTGCTGGTGATCGTCGGCACGATCTGGGTATCTCGGGTGATTCGGATCGACTATTGACATGAAACGCCACCGTTTGAGTTATTGAGGATCTCACCATGCCTGATTTCCCGCAAGTTCAGAACATGCTCGGCCTGCATGACTCACTGGTGCTGGCGTTGGTATTCGCCTTCGTGGCCCTGGCGTTCTATCTGCTGGGCCGCTATTTCACGAGTCGGCCGCTGCGGGAAGACGCCCGCCTGAAACAGATCTCGCACGATTCGCCCTATAACGGCGAGCCGGAAGCGGGAATCTTCGGCAGTTGGGCACCGGCCTTGGCGGCGCAGCTCCCTGAATCCGAGGCCGAACAAAAGGAATTCCGCCAGATGCTCCGTCAAGCGGGTATCTACCAGACGCGGGCCTCGGAAACGATTTATGCCCTCCGCTTCATCTTGTTGGTTGTGCCATTGATGCTCGCCGGTATCCTGGCGGTGCTTCTGGACGGCAAGTACACGGCACCGATCATGGTGACGGGCGTGATCGTTGCGGCGATCCTGATGGTCGTACCGCGATTGTATGTCTACTTTCGCCGCCGCCGACAGATGCGGAAGATCCGCGATGGACTGGCCGACGTGATCGATATGCTGGGAATGTGCGTTAGCGGTGGTCTGCCACTGAGTACCGGACTGGAGCAGGTGGCGCAGCGAATGACTGCCTATCCCGAATGTGCGAATGAGCTTCTGCTGCTGAAGCGGCAGGCTGAATTGGGCGGCATCAAACGTGCCTTGGAGGATTTCACTCAGCGTGTGGACCTGCCTGAAGCATCCCAGTTGGCTAGTCTATTGCTGCGCAACACCAATTTGGGGACGGAGTTGGTGCGCTCGCTCGCGCTTCAGGCCGATCACCTGCGGTTGGCCCGGCGGCAAGCGGCCTTGACCGAGGCGAACAAGACGCCGGTCAAGCTGATCTTTCCCATCATGTTCTGTTTCGCTCCAGCGGTGCTCATTTTGTTGACCGCGCCGGCCATCATGCAGATGCAGGACTTTCTTCGAGGCAGCACGATGTCCGATACGATGAAGAAGAATGTTATTTCCAATCAGCGCCTCATGCCCGAGGAGTTCGCCGCGCCCACACCCGAGGGCGGATCGAAATAAAGGGTTTGGCTCGTCACGTGCGATACGGCTTCTTGGCTTCGTACAGTTTGATACGGGCGCGGATCTCCGCTGCCACCTTATCTTTACCTCGAATGACTGCTATTTTCAGGGCACGGTCGGCGACAGTGAGGGCGTCGGCAAAGCGGCCGTCTGCGGCGTACGCCGCGGCCAAGAGATCCCAGTCGTTGTCGTCGGGGGAGGGAATCACCCGGCAAACATGTTCGGCCAGGGCCACGGCCCGCTGTGGGTCGCCACCTTCATCTGAAGCAGTTGTGGCCAGCACCCAGGCAAGATTCTCCTGCACTACAATGGCGTTGGGGTCAATCTTGAGAACGCCTTCCAGGCAGTCGATCGATTCACGCTTGCGATGCACCAGAGCCAGTAGCCGAGCCAACTCATTCTGGGTGCTAAGCGAATTCGGTTCGAGTTCCACTGCCTTTTTGAGCTGCTCAATGGCCTCTGTGTTCTTCCCATCCCGAGCCAGCAACCAGCTGCGGTTACAATACGATAGGCCACAATTCGGCTGAATTTCGATGACTCGGTCAATCATCGCCTGGGCCTCTTCCCATTGGCCGGCACCGGCCAGTGCTACGGCAAGATTATTCAGGGACTTGGAGTTCTCTGGGGTGCATGCGGTTGTTCGGAGCCAGAGCGTGAGGTCATCGCGCCAGAAAGTGGTTTGCTGCCATGCAGCTACCAACGACAGGCTCAGAATCAACGTGGCTACCGTGGCGACGGCTGTTCGTATCGGTGGCCAGCGTAGCACCAGGCTCCGCGCCATCCATGCTAGGGAAATGTAAATGCCGATCAGGGGGAGATACGTATAACGATCGGCCATGGCTTGGCTGCCGACCTGCATCAGACCGATCACCGGGACGAGCATACCAAGATACCAGAGCCAGCCGACCAGCAGATAGGGGCACTTTCGTCTCAATAATACGACGGCGAACGAGATTCCCGCCAGTAAAACCATCGCCCCGATTAAAACAGGCCATGGGGCCAATCTCCCCAAGCTCGGGTAAAAAACCGCCAGTTTCTGGGGCCAGACGGCCAGTTTCAGAT
>JANXQG010000068.1 GCA_025356915.1 Planctomycetota bacterium
GATTGGATGTACGGTTTTCGTCCGCTTCCGCACCGAAGCAGAAGCCCGGGGAGCTTTCGATCAGACAGTCGGTGCGTGTGCCACCCGTATCAACGGCTACAACGGACCCGCTAGTGTCTACGCCTGCCTGGCTGGGCCCGACGGCATCATCCTGGATAACGTATGACCGACCATAACGACGGACTACCCCCGCAGCTCACACCCCAGCAGGTTGAGGCCGAAAGCGCCAAATTCAAGAACCGCGTCAACGCGTTCGCCCAGCGGTACCCGTACTTGGCGTGGTTCGCCCTGCTGGTCCTCGCTCCCTACTTCTTCTACCTGGCTTGGAAAGAAAGCCGGAAGCCTTCCTAAACACGCAACAGATGGCACACATCATCGAAGTCAGGCGTGAAGATCCGTGTCCCAGGTGTAACGGCCAGGGCAGCATTTACTATAGCTCCACGGCCACGTGGCGTGGTGGCATGGGCGGTGCATCCATGACCCATGATGTCTGCGACATCTGCTGGGGGTCGGGTGAACAACATGACCCGTGGACGGACCTCCGGAAGCTTCGGGACGAGGAAACCACCAGGGTGAACAGGGCATCCAAGGAGTTGTTCGCTAGCAGCATGGGGCAAGGGCTAACGGTCTTGCAGCCAGCCCTGTTGGCCCTGGCTGACGTCATGGACCGAGAAGCCCGGCGACGTAAGCCCCCCGTGGCGTACGGGTGGGATAAGGTATGTGTCCTTCTGGCCAAGTGGCTCCGTAGAGGGAGAGAAGAATGAGCACCAAGGACCCCTCCCACCTCACCACCGCGAAAGAGTGGCAGAAGGCTCCCACCGAGCCTATCTGCCGAGACAGCACGAGAAAAGATGCCATGCAAATCATTTGCGACGAAGAAACGCGTGCGGAACTGGAGCGGGACTCTAAGCCCTCACCATCGTTGGACCCCAAGTACGCCGAATGGGTCGACGCGTACGTGCTGCGCACCCCCAACTTGCTGGGCCGCTGCAAGGAAGCTGTCGCCGAGATGGCCGCTGCCTTCCCGGAGTTGACGCGGGTGCCAGGTCACGTGTACGTCGCCCGTTGGGGCCAACGCGCCCATTGGTGGCTCACAACGCCCGATGGCACCATATTGGACCCAACGGCCAGCCAGTTCCCGTTCATTTTCGACTACGAACCTTGGCGACCAGGCACCGAAGTTCGTGTAGGTCGGTGTATGGAGTGCGGCCAGGACCTGTATGCAGCGGCTGAGTCTCTCGACGTCGAGCCTCCGCACCGCAGCATGTGCGACGATCAGTGTGCGGCAGCTTTCGAAAGTAGCAGGGGATGAGCCACGACAACATCGCCCTTATCGACCTGGATGGCATCGTTGCCGACTGCGACGGAGCCCTGCGGGAGCAGCAGGCATTGCTGCGCTCACCCGATGAACCTCCGTTCCAGGACCGTTACAGCGGCGGCGGTGAGGAGCCAGCGTATATTGAGGCCCGCCGGAAGCTCATCCAGCGGCAGCCTGGCTTCTGGCGCAATCTGTAACCCATTCAGCTGGGGTTCGACATCGTCAGCAAGCTGCGCTACATCGGCTTCAACCTACATGTGCTCACTAAGGGCCCCCGTACGAATGCGCCCGCCTGGAGCGAAAAGCTGGAGTGGGTACAGAAGCACTTGCCGGATGTCGCTGGAGTTCATGTCGGCAGTGACAAGAGCCTCGTCTACGGGCGCGTGCTGGTGGACGATTTCCCCGACTACTTCGAGAGTTGGTTGAATGTACGACCACGCGGCCTGGTGGTCTGCGTGGCTCAACCGTGGAACGCGCGATTTGCGAACAATGCGGATCCACGCGTGTTTCGCTACGACGGTACGAACTACGATGCCATGTGCGAACGCCTGCAGCAGGCGTTCAGCAGGGACGCGGGGAAGACGGAAAGTGGCGGTGCACCTACGTACGCAGACGGGTACCGTGTAGGTGTGCAACCTCGATCTTTTCGACCCCTGTAATTTAACTCACTCATTTCGAAAACAAAGCGTAAAGTAGGATCTGAAGCAGCTTCGGATGCTAAGATTGCCCCTTACGAGGGGACAAGCGGCTATCGAAACCGCGGCTGGGCGTGAAGCTATGGACGTTCAACTTTCAGTATGGGAAGAAATGAACCGGGATGCAATGAAGAAAGAGGTCGTCAACGTCACACCCGATGTCAACCTCGAAGGGCTGACGAAGACTATGCTCGAAGCACTTGTTCGTGAGCTTGCGAGAAATAACCATAAGCTCTCCTCACGAGTGAAAGAACTCGAAGACATGATCAACCGGGTGTCTGAGCACGCGGAAACCGCGCGACTTGCGCCCACCTGGGGCCTCACGTTGCCAGCCCCTCTACGGCAGCAGCGGTGACCATGATCTACTTTCGCCAGCTACAGAGTGGTCAGATCGCGTCCTTTTTCAAGGCTGATGGGCGTTGCGTTGTGGTTCATGAGGTCCGTGTGACGCCGGAAGAGTTGGTCGCGGTTCTGCGGACCATTACGAATGGTCGCGAGAACGACCCCCTTGTCGTACTACTGCGCGGCTTCGATCACGGGCGTTACGTGTTGTCGATGACGTCCACGAAAGATCAACCGTTCGCGGATGCGCCGTCACGATCCTTGCGCCTGGTGACCACAGAGGAGGAGCGCGTAGTATTCGAACCAGTGCCGGCGTGGCTCGTGGACGCCGTGAACGGGATCGCACCCCATGGGCGAGACAAAGAAATCGACGCACTTCTCCACAAAGACCGTAAATAGGATCCATGGAACGGCGACTACGATGCCATGTACGTCTACTTGACGCCCATGATCCCAGGTGATACGCTGCGGTCACTGTACCGGCCTTCCTTGGGGCGAACAAGACTGGTACCTGGAGCGACCAATGAGCAAGTACGTATTCGATCAGCAGGAAGGCGCCGTCCCCATCAAGTCTTGGACGCATGGCGTTCTATTCGAGGATCAGGCGCGTGAACAGATCAGGAAGCTGGCCAGCCTGCCCTTCATCCACAGCCACGTGGCCGTCATGCCGGATGTCCATGCGGGCATCGGTAGTACGGTCGGTACTGTCATCGCCACCAAGGGGGCCGTCATCCCGGCGGCTGTCGGAGTCGACGTGGGGTGTGGGTGTGGAGCACACATGCTCTCACTGAAGGCTTCTGACCTCCCGGATGACCTCGGTCCACTGAGGGCCGCACTTGAGGCTGCCGTCCCGTACGGTCGTACAGATGACGGTGGTGTCAATGATCGCGGTGCCTGGAGAGACGTTCCGGATTTCGTGCGTACTGCGTGGGGTGCGCTGGACGCCGGTTTTGAGAAGTTGAAGGCCAAGCAGCCTAAGCTGTCTGGAACGCGACCGCTGAACCAGTTGGGGTCCATGGGCAGCGGAAACCACATGTTGTCGCTGGCGATCGACGAGGACCAGAACGTCTGGGTTCTGCTGCACTCCGGTAGCAGGGGTGTTGGTAACCGCATCGGTACTCTCTACACCGAACTTGCGCGCCAGGACATGAAACGCTGGATGATCAACCTTCCGGACCAGGACCTCGCGTATCTTCCGGAAGGTACCGATCACTTCAACGACTACTGGGAAGCTCTCTTATGGGCCCAAGAGTACGCACGTGTCAACCGAGACGTGATGATTCAGACAGCGTTGCGCACCCTTCATACCACAATCGACAAGCCGTTTCAGACAACTGGGACGGCCGTCAACTGCCACCACAACTATGCGACCCGAGAGGTTCACTTCGGCGAGAAGGTCTTCCTGACCCGTAAGGGTGCCGTTCGTGCCGGTAAGGACGAGCTGGGTGTCATCCTACACTGTATGGGTGGAACGTCGTACGTGGTTCGGGGTAAGGGCAATCCCGACAGCTTCGAAACGTGCAGCCATGGTGCAGGACGTGTCATGAGTCGCACGCAAGCGAAGAAGACCTTCACCGTCGAAGATCACGAAAGGGCTACGGCCGGAGTCGAATGCCGGAAGGATGCGGCTGTCATCGATGAGACACCGAAGGCCTACAAGGACATCGATGCCGTCATGGCCGCGCAGGACGATCTGGTCGATATCGTACACGCTCTAAAAGAAATTCTGGTCATCAAGGGCTAATAGAATGCTACGCAATATCTACGAATACGCACTGAGCAAGTTGGCTGGGCCTACCAGGTCTGAACTGGAAGCCACGAACAAACGTCTCTACGAGGAGAACCTTGGTCTCCTGGAGGACATCGAGTACCAGCAGGCTGAGATCGACGCCTTGAAGGCACGTAACAAGCTTGTCGAGGTTGTGCCGAAGCCAGAAGCCGACGCCTTCACGTATGCGGAATGCGTGTCCGTGGACTCTTTCCTGGAACAAGGCTGGATGGCCAGCCAGCAAGGAAAGCTGCTTCTTCAATACGCTGGTGCATGCGGTGTGGACCATAAGCTGGTGGTCCAGGCCGCTTGCCTATGTGCGAGGGAGGCACTGCAGTACGTACCGGCCGGTGAAGATCGTCCCCTGAGGGCCATCGAGGCCGCGGAGGCCTGGTGTCGTGGAGAAGCTACCATTGAGGAGGTCAAGGCGGCTGCCAGCGCCAACACTGCCCGCGCTACTTCCGGCGCTGGCTACTACGCTGCCAACGCTGCTGCCAACGCTGCCGACGCTGTTGTCTACGCTGCCGACGCTGTATACGCTGCTGACTGTGCTGCCAACGCTGCTGCCGACGCTGCCGCTGCTTCCTACAACGCTGCCAACGCTGC
>JANXQG010000118.1 GCA_025356915.1 Planctomycetota bacterium
CGGCGATGGCGGCCACCCCGGTCGTAAGGCAAAAGGCGCCAAGGACTCCCACCACCTGCCACGGTCCCAGCCCTCGCTCGATCAGGCAATGGTGAATATGTTCGCGGTCGCCAAGGGCCAAGGGGCTTCCTCTCAGTTTGCGACGAACCACCGCCATGAGCACGTCGAACATGGGCAAAGTCATGAGGACCACGGGTGCCGTGATCGACAACGTGGTTGAACTTGTCAGGCTTCCTTGGATGCCCAGCACGCCGATCACCAAGCCGATGAGCGTGCTTCCCGAATCACCAAGAAAAACGCTGGCCGGCGGACGGTTGAATACGAGAAATCCGGCCAGGGCGAAGGTCATCGCCATGGCCGCCACGGCCACGTGATGATTACCCAGGTTCCAGGCGATAATGCCTAGTATCGACGTTGTGGAAATGCCGATGACCGACGCCAAACCGTCCAGGCCGTCGATCAGGTTCATGGCGTTGATGCAGCCCATGAGCCAGCAAATCGTCAGCGGCACGCCCCACCAACCGAGCTCAATGCGACAGCTAAAAACGGTGATGAAATCGACGGAGAAGCCAGCCGAAGTGATCAGCAAAGCGGCCAGAAATTGCAGTACGAGTTTCGCCCGCGAGCGGAGGTTGTAGCAATCATCAACCGCCCCGAACAGGCAGGCCATGCCTGCGGCCGGGATCAGCGCCCAACAAAGCCGGGCTAGATCGGGTTGCCGGAACCGATCCAACAGCAAGGCCGCTATCAGTCCTGTAACCAGGGCAAAGTAGACGGCCACGCCGCCCAAAAGCGGTACCGGGCCAGGATGAAACCGCCGCTGCGAATCGGGATGCGCCAGCACGCGCAACCGCCACGCCAGATACCGCACCATGGGTGTCAGCACCAAAGATGCGGCCAAGGCCACGGCCATCGGAATCAGCAGGTAGAACCCATTGCCATCCATAGCGATAAAGCCCGGCATCCTTGCCGAGCACTGCCGCGAATTTAACTTCGCGGCTTGTCTCCTTTCAAAGTAGCAGACACACTCCGTGTCCCATCCACGACGTTGATCGATTGAGTACGGCCTCCGTTTGGGGTCCGCTGTACCAGCACCTGCAACCTCTCGCAGCCGCCGGGAAAACAGGCTGGGGCGACCGCCTCAAACCCCTGGGCTGCAACGCAATCCGATAGTTCGTCGCCCGGCGATCCGCGACGATCGGTCAAAAGCAAAACGATGTCTGGCCGCAACCGGTCAATCAGATTCACCACCGTCGCTGCCGACGAGGTTTCGGGGAACGACTCGCACGTTCCTTGTGCGTAATAGTTCACCACTTGCGTGATGCCGTCCGGTCCGAGCATTTTGGCCGTCGATCCGTAGTACTTTTGGACCCAATGGCCCAGATCGACGGTCGCCTCGCGGGTACGGAGATCGCCGCCCCAGGCAACGGACAGATTCACGACGAACATTATTGTCAACGGCGCGGCCCCGGCCAACAAGGCCGTTTGCGGCGAGTGATGGATGCGGACGCGATCGGCCACCGCGGCCGAAATCTGCAACAGCCCCCAACCGGCCAGTGGCGCAGCCATGAGTACGATCGGGAAGAAGTACCGCGGCCCGGCTTCGTGTGACCAATAAAGATGAACCCAAATGGCCGCCAGGATCAGCATTGCGGCATAGGCCAGTGCCCGATAGCTACTCCGCAGTAGCGTAGGCATCCTGCCTGCGTCGAACTCCACGGGCTGGAAGCCCATGCCACTTCCACGGACTGGAAGCCCGTGCCATGCGGCGATCCCACCCACGATCATCACCAGGTAAAGCGGCGTACACCCTTTGAACAGACCCGTCACGAATCGCTGGACCATCTTCCACAGCGGCAACGGTGCGAGCAAATCGATGCGGCCCTGCTTTTCCACGGCACGCTGCCCGGTAATCGATTCCCTGGCCCAGTCTTGGGCAAGCACCACCGGTTCCGTGCGAACCAGATCCGTCGTCTGGCCACGGAACCAAATCGTGTTGACGATCATCAACGAAAGCGGATAGATGCTCGCACAAATCAGTCCGGCGGCAACCAGTCGGCCGAGGGACAATGGTACGTCGGGTTTTCCAGCCTGACCGTGGAAACCATTCCCTTCGCGGCACCGCCACCACGACCAAGCCACCAGCGGAACGAACAGCACCATGCCCTCAAACCGCGTCAGACAGGCCAAGGCAATCGCCGTCCCCGCGGCAAAATACCATACCCAGCGCAGTTCAGTCACCGCCCGCCATAGCAGATAGAGGCTCACCACCAGCAGGAACCAGAAGGTTGAATCGCGTAGGATCTCGACGCTCCAGCGGATAAGTCCCGAATGGATCGCATACAGAATGCAGGAGGCGATCGCTACCTGGCGGCTGAATGCCCGGCGTATCCAGCCAAACAGCGGCAGGACCGTGCAACTGGAGATTACCACGCCCCAGGCTGCGCCAGCCGTTTCCCACGACAGGCCAAATTGATGTAGATACGACAAAATGAAAGGATAGATATTGAAGCGGATCTGCCCCAAGGCTTCCTGGAATTGTCCCGCTTCGATCGCCTTGCCCAGGCGGATATAAAGGACAGCGTCCGGGCAGATCCCCGGCATCCTCCATGCCATGATCGTCCGCGGTATCAAGCACAAAAAGAACAGCCCTGCTAGCACAAACCATACGGAAGTAGATTCTCCACGGTCCGACAGTGCGGCGGGGGAGCGAATTAGTCGGGGAGTTGCAGACGTTAAAGACACGACGCGGCCGGCGGGTAGGGGGTGCTTTCAGAATTCCTGGACGTTATCCCAAAACTGTCAAATTGTGGCAACGCCAGTTTTCGCGACCAAATACCACCAATAGGTAGCTGTCATTCCAAGAAAGGGTGGAAAACTGCTCGCCCCGGTTCGGCGCGGGTCTCCTGACTCCAGTTCGGCGCGGGTCTCCTGACCCCGCCGAAACGTCCGAACGAAGGTCTCCTGGTGAACGGGAGACCTTCGGTCGGCGGTGTGGCTCGGTCAGAGACCGGCCACAAAAAGGGTACCGGATGGTTCCAAAAGACGTGTGGAACAACGAGGCATTCGCTCCGCTCTTGCCAGCAAGGCGGTAAAAACCCTATACTTCAA
>JANXQG010000177.1 GCA_025356915.1 Planctomycetota bacterium
CTGGACCGGCCGACCTCGGGCCAGTACTGGTTCGATGGACAAGAAATGAGCGGTTTGTCACCAAACCAGCGCGCCCTGGTCCGTACGCAGAAGCTTGGATTTGTGTTTCAGAGTTTCAATCTCCTGCCCCGAACTACGGCCCTCCAAAACGTGCTTCTTCCGCTGGACTATTCCCCCCAACGGGTTGCGTCTGAGGACGCTCGCCAGTTGGCTAAAGCCATGTTGAATCGTGTAGGACTGGCCGATCGCACGGACCACGAGCCTTCGCAGTTGTCGGGCGGACAACAGCAACGGGTGGCGATCGCCCGCTCGCTGGTGAACCGACCTCTGCTCATACTGGCCGACGAGCCAACAGGCAACCTCGATTCGCATGCAGGTGCCGAAATTCTGCGGATGTTCCAGCAACTCAATGCCGAAGGAAGCACGGTAGTCCTCGTGACTCACGATCAAAACGTCGCGGCCTACGCCCACCGCACAATCCACATTCACGACGGGCAAATCGTAGTTGATGAAGCCGATGATGAGCCGTCCAAGGACGGAAAAAGAGAATCGCGGGATCGCAAACCACGACTTCCGCATGCTGCGGGCCGGGGCGAGGCGGAACTCGTGGGGGAAGCCGATGTTGCCGTTATGGCTGAGCAAGTGAGCGTCGCCACGATTGCAGAGCCGGCTGCCCTGCAATCCACGGCAGATGTCCCGTTCCGCCGCAGCTCTCCGCACGGCGAGACCTCGCGGAAACCACCCGGCCGGAGTTTGCCAGCCATTCCGCGAACCTTCCGCACGGCCTGGAAGGCCCTGCGGCGGAACAAGACGCGCACGGTCTTGACGGCCTTGGGTGTGATCATCGGCGTGGGGGCAGTAATTGCCATGATGGAGATTGGTGAGGGCTCGAAGTTCGCCATCCAAAAGACGATGGCTAGCATGGGGGCCCACACGGTCATGATCCATGCTGGCGAGGCCACGAGCGGTGGCGTGAGCCTTGGCGAGGGGAGCGCGGTGACGCTTTCCCCACAGGACGCTGATGAAATCCTCAACCAGTGTCCGTCGGTCGCCGCGGTTGCGCCTCTGGTGCGGGCTCGGGCGCAGGTCATCTATGGAAATCGCAATTGGAACCCGTCTCAAATCAGTGGCACGACGCCGTCGTTCTTGACGGTTCGCGACTGGCAGGAGTTTTCCGCTGGGCACATGTTCACCGAGCACGACGTGCGCACTGTGAGCAAGGTCTGCGTGGTCGGCGAGACCCTCCGTCGCGAACTCTTCCAGGATGAATCGCCGATCGGCAAGCCGATTCGTATTCAAAATGTTCCCTTCGTGGTAATTGGTGTGTTGAGCCGCAAGGGAGCGAACATGATGGGCATGGACCAAGACGACATCGTCCTGGCTCCTTGGACGACGATCAAGTATCGCGTGAACGGCAGTTCGATGGCCACCAACAGTCCGGTTGCTGCGGGAGACACAACCATCCGAGTCAACACCTTGAGCAAACTTTACCCAGGTTCCTCTCCACTGTATTCCTCCCGTTCGGCAGCCCAGTTGGCCAATACTCCGCAACTGATCCGCTTTGCCAACGTGGACCACATGTATGCGAAGGCTGTTTCCAGCGAGGATGTTGTGAAGGCGATGGACCAAATCACGGTTCTCTTGCGCGAGCGGCACCAGATCGGTGCCGGCGAGGTGGACGATTTCCGCGTCACGGACATGGCTGAGGTAAGCAAGGCCATGTACGCCACATCGGAGTCGATGGGTATTTTGCTCTTGGTGGTCGCGCTTGTCTCGTTGCTCGTTGGCGGGGTGGGAATTATGAATATCATGCTGGTGTCCGTGACCGAGCGGACACGAGAAATCGGTCTGCGGATGGCAGTCGGTGCTAGGAACTATCACATTCTGTTGCAGTTCCTGGTCGAGGCATTGGCCCTCTGCTTGTGTGGCGGGGCACTGGGAATCTGCTTGGGCCGGGGAACGTCGATCGTGGTGCGATCCGTCATGCATTGGCCCACGGAGCCATCGCTGTTCGCGATTATTGCAGCCGTGGCCGTCTCGGCCACGGTGGGGATCGTCTTCGGTTTCTTTCCCGCTTTGAAGGCATCACGGCTAGACCCGATTGAAGCCCTCAGGTATGAATAGAGGAGAATGCCAAGCCCCGTAGCGAGGCTGAGAGGAAGCCGCACTTACATCAGAGCCGCGATCGCACTCTGGTATCCCCCGGCCGTCTCCTGTGCATTGGTGATCGTTATATTCAGATCTCGTAGCAAGCCATCGTCGAGTGAGTAAATCCAGCCGTGGACAGCCAACTCCCGCTCGCGCTGCCACGCGTCTTGGACGATCGTCGTTTGGCAGACGTTCAGCACTTGCTCGATTACGTTCAATTCACAAAGCCGGCGGCCAGCGGCCGAGGTGCAACTCAATGAGTTCAAGTGGGTTTCGTGCTTTTGGTAGATGTCCTGGATGTGACGCAGCCAGTTATCGATCAACCCAAGGCGGTCTCGCCGCAGCGCGGCCAAAATGCCGCCGCATCCGTAATGGCCACAAACGATGATGTGTTGGACCTTCAGCACGTCGACGGCGAATTGCATCACGCTAAGGCAGTTTAGATCCGTATGTACCACGAGGTTCGCCACGTTGCGATGCACGAACAACTCGCCCGGCAGAAGGCCAACAATCTCGTTTGCCGGCACGCGACTGTCAGCACACCCGATCCAGAGATAATTCGGCGATTGCTGCCGAGAAAGCTCGCGAAAGAAATCCGGAGTTCTCTGTAGAATTCGGTCAGCCCAAGCTCGGTTGTTATCAAAAAGATGGTGGAGCGTTCGCATGAGGCGGATTTCCCCGTCGCAAAAACGTTTCTAAGGATAAATATCCAGTTAAAATAGACGCTTTGCCACACACACGCAATCCCTGTTATATAATACGCGGCCAATGCGCCACATGACTATTGGATGTTTCGGCACCGCCTGGGGCGATCGGCCCCAGCGGATCGGGGCTTCGACCAGGAGAACTGCAAAGTCCGGGGTCCGGTCCATTTTTCGGCGAGAACGGATGAAATTCACCCCAGATCCTTGCCCGAAAACATCGACCTGACCCCTTCGCGTTGGATTTTGCAGTTCTCCGGTCTTCGTACCGAAGGCTTGATTTCTCCGCAGGAATTTGCAACAATAATAGACTAGACGGAGGATAGTCAACGCGGCTTGCGGAGTTCTTGGGCTGCTCGACGCGGATTTGTTCGCCTTGGAGCCCTAGAGGGTCAAAGGAGTCGGGTTATGGGACGGAAGAAGAGAGTGTGTCGAGTTGGACTGGTTCGCCCGGCTTTTACGCTGGTCGAGTTGTTGGTGGTCATCACCATCATAGGCATGCTGTTGGCATTGCTAATTCCGGTGGTTTCCTCAGCGAGGGAACATGGCCGGCGGGCTCAGTGTATCAGCAATCAGAAGCAATTAGGCTTCGCACTGCTGCGCTACGAAGGTTCACAAAAGTCGTTTCCCGGCTGGCAAAATTTGGTACCCACAACTACGGTCTCGTCGTTTGGGGCAACCGTCTCGTGGCTGACGATGTTACTGCCGCACTTGGAACAGAACGACTTGTGGCAGAAAATTAAGACCAACGTCCCGGTCAAAGGGACTTTCTTGAGGCTGCTCATCTGTCCCAGCGATGTACCCGACACCATAATGGGCTTGGGACCCAGCTCCTACATTGCCAACGGGCTAGTCCTGCGAGATGCGCTACCCCCTCTTCCGTGGACACAAGGAGTGCCCTTGCCGCCGCTAACCTTGGCTCCGCTAACTGTGGATTATATTTCCAGTGCGGACGGCACCGCAAACACCTTACTGCTGGGTGAAAACACCCGCAATCCTCCCCCCGATGCAGTTGCAGCAAAAGCGTCGCCAAAGGCTCACAACTGGTACGATGTTAGCACCCGAATCTATCAGACCTTTGGCCTCAATGTCACGGGAAGTGGCTATTCGTCGGCCCTGAAGACTTTTGCAGCGGCCTACTACCCTCAAACGGGTTATACTAACCCAATGACCGCAAATATCAATTCTGCCCACCGTGGCGGAGCGGTCGTGGGATTCTGCGACGGACACGTCCAATTCCTGCGAGATGATGTGGGCTTGAATTTTGTTACTGGCAGCAATTCGGTTACGGTTTACGAACTCTTGGTGACTCCCGATGGCAGTAAAGTCAGCGGCGAGCCTCCAGCCGATGAGAGCCAGTGGTAACTAGAAGTGATTGCTATCCACTCGTCTAGGGGAAAACGTCATGCTTATCTCCTGTCAACCGAATCCCGCCCGGCGGCAACTTGCCGCAGTGTTGTGTGTCCTGGCACTGCTTGCTCCGCAAGCTGACGCTGCGGAAAAGGCGACTCCAGGGCGCCTGCTCGTCGATTTCGAGGGTCTTGCTGCCATTCATATCGCACCTTCGGAGTCGGTAGCCAAAATCATTTCCACGAGCGGCAACCACGCCTTGCAGATCACGACCAAGGCCGAGGCGGCCTATCCGAGCGTGCTGGTGGTGCCGCAAGCCGGCAAGTGGGATCTTAACGGGTTTGAGGGCGTTGAGATGGATGTTGTCAATCCTCAGGATTTTGAAGTCCGCGTCCTGCTGGCGATCAATAACCCCGGCTCAGACGGAACGCATCATTGCAACGTCGCGTCGGCCACTATCAAGGCCCACGGCAAGGGAAAGGTTTCTGTGCCCTTCGGAAACTGGCACGGCAGCACCGGCCATGACCTCGACCTGAAAAATATTGTCTCTCTGAGCGTGCTGTTGGACCGTCCTGGTAAATCCCATACGTTTCTGGTCGATAACCTTCGCGCAGTGCGGTTCGACAGCCGTGGTCTGGACTCAATTCTTGCCGATCCATATTTCAAGCAACTTAAGGCGGGCATGGGCCGCGGCGTGAATCTTGGCAACGCGCTGGATGCGCCCAACGAGGGCGAATGGGGCGTGACGCTCAAGGAAGAGTATTTCACGAAGATCAAGCAAGCTGGCTTTGACTCGGTGCGCATCCCCGTTCGTTGGTCGAACCATGCTGGCCATGCGGCCCCTTACGCGATCGATGCGAAATTCCTCGCCAGGGTCGATTGGGCCGTCGGCCATGCCCTCAAAAATCGGCTCATCCCCGTGCTAAACATGCACCATTACGAGGAAATCTTCCAATATCCCGACGCGCATCGTCGTCGCTATCTGGCCCTCTGGCAGCAGATCGCCGAACACTACCAATCGTATCCGCCGGCCCTGATTTTTGAGTTGCTGAACGAACCGCACGATAAGCTGAACTCGGATAAGTGGAACCCAATGCTGGCCGAGGCGATCCAGATCGTGCGGCGCACCAATCCCACTCGCGAGATCGTCGTCGGCCCGACCGGCTGGAACAGCATCAACGACCTCGATAGCCTAGAACTGCCCGAGAAGGATCGCCACTTGATCGTCACGGTCCATTACTATAATCCGTTCCAGTTCACGCACCAGGGCGCGGGTTGGGCTGGACCGGAGGCCCAGCGCTGGCTTGGCACCCATTGGACCGGCACGCCCAGCGAGCGGAAAGCCATTTTGAAAGACTTTGATAAGGCGATCGCGTGGGCCGTCGAGCATCGCCGGCCGATTTACCTGGGCGAATTTGGTGCCTACAGCAAGGCCGACATCGAATCGCGTGCTCGCTGGACACGATTCGTTGTCCAGTCGGCCTTGGAGAGGAAGATGAGTTTTGCCTACTGGGAGTTCTGCGCCGGTTTCGGCGTCTACGATCCACAACGCAACGCCTGGTTCGATCCGTTGAAAGATGCCCTCATGGGGGCTAAAACAGCAAAGGAGAATTAACGCTTCGAGAGCCGTAAGGTGGGACGAGCGCAGCGAGCGTCACCATTTTCCCCCTAACTCCTAACTCCTAACTCCTAACTCCTAATACCATAATGAACCAAGACACTATCATCCCCCGTCGCACGTTCCTCCATCAAGCCACCGCTGCCGGCATCGCTTTGACGGCCGCAGCAACGGTCCAAGCCGAGGCCAGTTCCATTCCCGCCAAAATTGGTCGCAAGCTCAAGGTGGGGCTGGTCGGTTGCGGCGGCCGAGGAAGCTGGATCGCCGGACTTTTCAAGCAGCATGGCGGGTACGAGTTCGTCGCGGCGGCCGACTACTTCCCAGACCGCGCGGAAAAAACCGGCACGGCACTGGGCGCGCAGAAGTCGAAATGCTTCTCTGGTCTGTCGGCTTACAAACGGCTGATCGAAAGCGGTGTGGAGGCCGTGATCCTCGAAGTGCCGCCCTACTTCTTCCCTGAACATGCCGCCGCTGCCGTCGAGGCCGGCCTGCACGTCTACATGGCCAAGCCCGTGGCTGCCGATCTGCCGGGTACGCTCAAGATCGGTGGGCTGGGAAAAACAGCCACCGAAAAGAAGCGGGTTTTTCTCGTCGATTATCAGATGCCGACCGACCCGTTGAACATGGAGGTGCGCAAGCGACTGAACGAAGGCGGCCTAGGCGCCTTGCAGATGGTTTACTCCGTCGGCAATAGCGGCGGTGGTGGGTTCAACGACCCGCCATTGGGCAAGACAATCGAGAACCGCTTGGCGGGGCTGATCTGGGTCAACGACGACGCCTTGGGCTGTGGTTACATCGGCAACTTCGACATTCACTCCATTGACGCCGTGATCTGGGCTCTTGATCGCCGGCCCATTTCGGCTTATGGCCGCGGAACTCGCTGCCGCAAAGATCCGCATGGCGATACGTTGGACAGCTATTTCGTGACCTACGCCTTCGCCGACGGTCTGACCTGGAACCATCACAGTGCCATCGGTCCCACGCACGACTGGCTGAAGCAAGGTTCTTTGGAAGCCTCGATCCAAGGCAGTCAGGCTGCTGCTAGGCTGTCCTACTGGGGCAAGGCATACCTTCGCGGTGGCCCAAAACATTTTGGCGGCGGCACGGTTGTCGATCTCTACGCGGCCGGCGCCAAGCGGAACATCGCTGCTTTCCATGAGAATGTGCTCGCGGGCAATTTTGACAACAAAACCGCCCAGCGTTCCGTGGATTGCACGCTCACTTGCATCCTCGGTCGCGAGGCGGCCCGTCGCGGCCAACTCTTGACAATGGATGAGTTGATCAAGGAGAACAGGCGATTCGAGGTGGATTTGAGCGGATTAACACCTTGAATTCCTCTTTTGGAGTGTTCTTCGATCGCCCAGCGTGCGGCAACCGTCTCCAGGATTTCTCGTACTTCCGCCGACGTGTCCGTGCAAAAGTGCGGTGCCCAACCACCGTCCTCAAAGCGAAGAATCACCACACGGATCTGGCCGCTGACCAATTCGGATGTCGCGAGAAAGCTCTTGTACTGACGAGTCACATCAACGCCTCGGCAATTGTAGGATTTGGAATCAGAAGTCGCTTGCGTTTAGCGTGTTGAGACTTCTTGTGCTTCTTGTGTTGCGGTTGTGGACGCTTTGAAGAACCCTTAGCCATCCTTGGCTCTCCCGATGGGTTTGATTCGGCACACGCTTCTCAGCCTTACGTGCCGGAACCTGCTTATTCTCGATCTTCACAAGGCCGGGGATCGTGATTGCCCCAGCACCCTTTTTGCCGAGGCTCGTCTGGATTTCGGCGGCCAGGGCATTTAGCACTGCGGCCACCTGCGTCTTGGGCAGTTCCGTAGCGGCGGCGATGTTGGCAAGCAGTTCGGTCTTGGTCAGGGGGTTCTTTGGGGCGGTGGATTTGGCCATGGTTGTTGGCCATGGTTCTTTCCTTCGTGTGGGGTGATAGGTAAAAGTATCTCGTTTGGGACTAGATCCCGGGATATCATTGGCGATGGGAACACGAACTGGTTTAGGCCGAACAAAAGACTTACCAAGACCCGCCACGTGCCAGCAAGCCAACACATCTCCGTGGCGAAACGCCAATCAACAATCTTCCCTTGGGCATGGTGTTCGCGCTGATTCCGGATATACGCCTTGACCCATTTCAAATCTCGCGTGCCAAAGCTCACGACACCGTATCCAGTCTGCCATTGCAGCACCTTGTTCCGCAAAGCAAACTGTTCGTTGACCTCATGGGAACTCGCACCTTTGATCAGCCCCACAAACTCGCTAATCAAAAGCGTAGGCGGTATTGTCACCGCAACGTGGATGATGTTATTTTGTTGCCTGGCCGATCAATTCATTGGCCCATTCCTGGTCATCCGGCGAAAGTGGCGGCTGGCAGGGACGAGAATAGTCGATCCGATCGAGATAGGCCCCCGCTTCATAGGTTCTGGCAAACGAAGCCTGAAGATCGAGCGGCACATCGGAATCATCGTCTGCCAGGGGGATGCCAAATCGCGGGAGCGGTTCGCGAAGGTGATGAGGGTAGAGTTCATAGCTGGCACGCGGAGGCATGGCTCGGTTGACACATACCAGGTAATCGTACACAGCGCGGCCCTGGATCAAACTGTGTGGAACGGCCAGAACATGCGGCCCGAAGCGAAGCAAATCAATCTCGACCAGGTGCGCATTGCTGTACAGAACGTCGCGTTGCTTCGCCAGATACGAGTCGCGGCCCTTGCCCGGGAACTTGTTCCCTGGACTGAGAACCTCGATCACCGTAATGATTTTCTGACCGGAGGATAAATCGAGAATCTCGATATAGGATTCGTGAATCTCCGGGCCGGGCGACTGGACAATCA
>JANXQG010000180.1 GCA_025356915.1 Planctomycetota bacterium
AATCCAACGTAAGCGTCATTGAAGTATCCTCTTATCCTACCTAGGAACCCATTTTTTCAGCACGCAGTAAAAAACTTTCAATACCATTCCCCTGCCAATCCCCAATCCCCAATCCCCAATCCCTAATCCCCCTTCTTTTCCTCCTCATCTTTCCACAAACAGTATTCAAAACTATCCACCAGGGCAATCCAACTGGCTTCGATCACGTTTTCGCTCACGCCAACGGTGCCCCAAATGGCGGTCTCGTCCTGGCTCTCAATCACCACGCGAACACCGGCGGCGGTGGCGGCCTCGGAGTTGATCACGCGTACTTTGTAATCCACGAGGTGCAACTTTTGCAAGGCGGGGAAGCGGTCGTTCAATGCCTTCCGCATGGCGGCATCCAGGGCGTTCACAGGGCCGTCACCCTCCGCCACCTCGTGTCGGACCTCGTCGCCAATGCGGATTTTCACCGTTGCCTCCGTGCGAATTTCGCCTTGGGCGTTCGTCTCCACGTTCACATGATAGCTGAGCCGCTCAAAATGCGGCCGGAACGTGCCCAGGCACTTGCGGACCAAGAGGTCGAACGAACCGTCGGCCGCCTCAAACTGGTAACCGATGCTCTCCAGGGACACGACCTGCGTCAGAATTACATTCATCAGCTTTGAATCATTGGGAATTTTGTGCCGCTGGGTCAGTGCCACGACGTTCGACCGGCCGGACAGTTCGCTCACCAGTACGCGACGCTCGTTGCCCACCAACTCCGGCTCGATGTGCTCGTAGGCAGCGGTATTCCGGGCGATTCCGCTGACATGCATACCGCCCTTGTGCGCAAAGGCACTCTTGCCAACAAAGGGCTGATGTGGGCGGAAGTTCATATTCAAAATTTCGTAGACAAACCGTGAGAGCTCCGTCAGGTGCTCGACCCCACCGGGGATCAGTAATTCATAGCCATTTTTCTTCAATGCTAAGTTGGCAATCACGGAGATTAGGTCGACATTGCCGCAGCGCTCGCCAAAGCCGTTGATGGTACCTTGGATCTGCACAGCCCCAGCATCGACGGCAACCAATGAATTGGCTACCGCAAGTTCGCAGTCATTGTGACAATGGATGCCTACTGGCACGGAGACCGAATCAATCACATTCTGCATGGACTTGGCGATCTCCTCGGGCATCGTGCCGCCATTGGTATCGCAGAGGACGACCATTCGCGCCCCGGCCTCGGCCGCCGCCCGCAATGTTGCAATCGAGTACTCGGCATCGGCTTTCCAGCCATCGAAGAAGTGCTCTGCGTCAAAAATCACCTCACGACCATTGGTCACTAGGTGGGCGATGCTCTCGCGGATCATCGTTAGGTTTTCGTCGGCATTGGTGCGAAGAACCTCGGTCACTTGAAAAAGTGAACTTTTGCCGACAAGGGTAATCGTCTTGGCGCGAGAGTCGAGCAACGCCCGCAGACCCTCGTCTTCTACTGCCTTCACGCCCTTGCGGCGAGTCATTCCGAACGCACAGACCCGAACGTGCTTTAGAGGCAGTTCGCAGACTCGCTGAAAGTATTGCGAATCCTTTTCATTCGAGGCTGGGTAGCCGCCCTCGACATAGTCGACACCAAGACTATCCAGGCGCTCGGTGATGGCCAGCTTATCCTGTAGCGAGAAACTGATCCCCTCGGCCTGCGAGCCATCGCGGAGGGTCGTATCGTAGATTTGGATGCGAGGCATGGGGGAAGGAGTTAGGAGTTAGGAGTTAGGAGTTAGGAGGAATCTCAAATTTGAGATTTGCAATTTCCGTTTACGAAAATAAACCTTGGCCCTTGTCATGCCTCTAATCGTTATCCGCTTTGGGCTTTTGCTTGACAATCACCTTGGTTTTCCAAAGCTCCTTCATCGACTCGGCCGTCATCCGGAACGAACCTTGAACATAAGGTCCGCTGGTGTTCAGTTGCGACAGAATTAAGAACGAGGTGGAAAACACGTTTGATCCTTCTTGGGTTAAAAGGTCCGACTTACGTGCCTTCAAATAGTTGTAAACCTGACTGGCCTCATCCGCCTTCGTCGCATAGCCGAGGGCATTGGCAAGCAGGCCGTCGCCCGCAGCCGAAAAGGCAAAGGAGACGCATTCCAGCTTTTGCAAGCTCGTGTGTAGATCCTTGTTCTTCTCACGCCACTCACCCAAAACGCGGGAATCCAAAATCACCTGCGGTCGAAGTGCGGCCCAGATGAGATGATCGCCGGGTGTTCGCTCCAGCACCTTCTTGACGGCTGCCGGCAGGGATACCCTCTTGCCATTCAGTCGGTCGATTGACTCATGAATCAATGCCTCCTTGCCGAAAAGGATGGTCTTCTCGACAGGAAAAGCGAGAGCCCATTCCGATCCGCTATAAACGGTCGTCTCTTTATAGGTATTCTCCGACACCGCCTTTCCCAAGGTTTGTGTGAGCTTAGCCTCAACGATCTGATTATCGAACGTCCCCTGTACGACGAACAGGTATTGCGGGTTGCTGTCCGGATCGCCTGCCATAAAAACCGTCACACGATCGACTTCCTTCTCCAGGTCAATCCCTGTAAAGGCTTTGGCCAACTGTAGCATTTGTTTGAGTTGGGCATACTGGGGGTTCCGCTGAGCTTCGGGGCTGCTGAAAATGCCTTGCAGCGGGGCGCAATCCAGCTCAGCAGCCAACCAGTAGTTCTTGGGAAGGAATTTCAAATTGGGGCTGGTTGCAGCCGAGTTCTCCAGTGCCTGGGATGGAATGGCTTCATCGGCTCGGGCAGAAGCCCCCCACGTGATAGCAAGGCCAAGCAGAACCATCCAAGGAAATACGGTAAAATCTCGGCGAAAGAGGCGTTTCATCGGGTTCTCCTGGTAGAAAAGAAGTGCTCCGGGTGCATTTTACGGCTGGTCCAACGGCCAGACCAAAGCACTAGTTTATCCTAAAAGCCGCTCTAGTCAAGAGTTGGGGACGGGGTGTCGGGGTGTCGGACGGGGGGGGGACGGTGCACAAAACTAGGCACAACCCCGCTTTGACAAGCCGGGGGAATCGGCGTCCACCTTGACTTTCTCATCGGATTTGCCGTCCAATGCGTCGTCGTCGGCCTGATCGTACTCGTCTTCATCGTCGAAGTCGTCGTCTTCATCCTCTTGCTCTTCGACGTTCTCATCCTCGTCTTCGTCCTCTTCCTCGTATTCGAGTTCCTCCGCAATGCCGGTAGCCGAAGTTGTTTTCGGCTCGGTGGATCGCCGCTCTCCCGGCGGCGCGAGCATGATCGTGTTGTTGCGTTTCGGCGGCTCGGCAGGCACCAGATTCACCGAACCACTTCCGCTCATCTCAGCCCATTGTTCCAAGGAGATAATCACCTCGCGAGCCTGCGATCCATTGTACTGGCCGACAAGGCCGTCTTCGGCCATGAAATCGATCAGCCGGGCCGCGCGGCCGTAACCGATGCCCAGTGCACGTTGCAGCAGCGATACGCTTCCGCGACCTTCGCGCACCACGATGTCGATAGCTGCTTCGTACAACTCATCGCGATCGGCGAACTTCTTCGCGCCGCTCTGACTGTCGCCTTCGGTCGTCGTGGTCTTCAGTTGCACGAGTTCCTTGACGAACTGTGGCTCCGTCGTGGCCACGGCGTCAATCACGCGATTGATCTCGTCGTCACTCAGGTAGGTCCCTTGTCCGCGTAAGAGCGTGCTTGTACCCGGCCATAGGAAGAGCATGTCGCCGTTGCCCAGCAGCTTGTCGGCGCCCATTTCGTCCAATACCACGCGGCTATCCGTGCGGCTGGCCACCTGGAAGCATATTCGCGCCGGCAGGTTCGACTTAATCAGACCGGTGATCACATCAACTGTCGGCTTCTGCGTAGCGAGCACGAGGTGGATACCGACCGCTCGGCTCTTTTGGGCCAGACGGATGATATGCGTCTCGACCTCCTTGGCGGATGTCATCATCAGGTCGGCAAGCTCGTCAGCAACGATCACAATGTATGGCATGTGCGTGGGAATCTGGCGGCGTTCCTCATCGTTCTCGGGACGAATCCGCTCCATCAGCTCCTCTTCGCCCAACTGGTTGTAGCCGCTGAGATGCCGCACGCCCGCACGGGCAAGCAGATGGTATCGCTCGTCCATCTTCTCCACGGCCCAGGCGAGGATCGCCTCCGCTTTCTTCATGTCGGTCACCACGGGGTGCATGAGATGCGGCAGATTCTTGTAGGGGCTAAGCTCGACCATCTTGGGGTCGATCATCAACATGCGAACCTCGTCTGGCCGCCGAGTCATGATCATCGACGTGATGATCGAGTTCAGGCAGACGCTCTTGCCCGTGCCGGTGCGGCCGGCAATCAGGAGGTGCGGCAGAGTGGATAGGTCGACCACCATGGGAGTGCCGGAAACATCCTTGCCCAGGTAGACCGGGATGCGCATCTTTTGGACCTTGCCGTTGGCCTCTTCGATGACCTCGCGCAGGCGTACAATCTGCCGCGTGGTGTTGGGCACTTCAATGCCAACCGTATTCTTTCCGGGAATCGGCGCGACGATGCGGACGCTCGGCACCCGCAGGGCGATCGCCAGATCGTCGGCTAGGCTTGTGATTTTACTTAGCCGCAGCCCCGCCTCAAGCTCGACTTCAAACTGTGCTATCACCGGGCCGGTTTGGATCTCGACCACGCGGATATTGAACCCGAAATCCTTGAAGGTCTGTTCCAGGATCTTGGCCCTGCGACGAACCTCTTTTTCTTGCTCGTCAAAGTTAAAGGTCTCGCTGGGCAGTAGAAGCTCGATGCTTGGAAGTTCGTAATCGGCTGGGTTTTGCGACGGCTCGTTGAGTTGCAACTCTTCGTCGTTCTTTGGGGTCTTCGGCTTGCGGATACGAAGCAGCGAGGCTAGGCCGCCGCCGGTCGATTCTGCGGCAGCAGGTTCCGGTTGTGATAGAGGCGAGGTTCCGGCCGACTGGGAGTCCTTCTTTCCGGGCTGTACCAGCGCAGCATCGTCCGCTTTGGTCTCTTCGTTGGGACGCCCCTTGACGCGGACCGAGAGAATCTTGGCCCCGCCGTGGGCTTCGTCTTCATCGAGCTCATAGGCGTCGAGGTCCGACTTGCGGCGCAGCCGTTTGGCCGCGGCCGCGCCGACATGCAGCATACCTTGGCCGATTCCTTGGGCTGGCCTGCCCACGACAAAGGCGACGATATGCACAAGGAGATAGTCGGTCGATAACAGGAGTCCGCCAAGGACCAAGCTGAAGGTGAGAATGTAGGCCCCAACCGTGGCAAAATTCATTTCCAACAGTCCGCGGCCGGCCGCGCCGAGATAACCGCCGGAGCCGATCACCGGCCCTGGTGAGAACTGCGGCATAGCCATGGCCACGAAGGTGGTTAGTCCAGCCAGCGAAATCAGCCAGCCGCAGAGCCGCGTGATCGGCTGGGTCAGCGGCCTTCGTGCTAGGAGCATGGCGTCGAGAACGCCGAGCGAAAATACCAGATAATAGGCGCCCAGCCCCAGGGCACTGAACAGGTATCGGCTGACAAAAGCCCCCGAGCGGCCACAGACATTCAGAATCTCCGCGTGTTCGGGATAGACGAGCTTGCTGGGAGGATCGCCTGGGTCGTAGCTTAACAGCGCAGCCGCCAAGAACACGGCAAGCGCAAGCAAGCCAAGGGCCAGCAGGTCCTTTTTGAGGTCACGTTGTTCGAGCATGAGACGCGCAGACCAAGGTACAGTGGATCCCCCGGCGGTTATCGTCGTGGGATCCTGGGCGCATCCATGCCCGGTACAAAATCCTAGGTTGTCGCTCTCGTTATCGACGCGAGATGGATGGGGAAATCAATAAGAAATCCGCGCATGGGAGAGACAACGCGGAAGGAGCAAACGGAAAAAGCGTCATAATTGGCATGCGCGGTGCGTCAGCCCGTTGCCGACAGTCGAAACAACACATCCACGCTGATTCGACGTCGAATCAGCGTGGAATGACGCTGTGGATCTCTTTCTGCTATAAATCCGGGAAATTCTGGCGGGTGGTTGACTAGAACCGCTCGCCTTCGTCAGCGCCGGTCAATTCGATAATCCGCTTCTCAACGATTTCCTTGCGGTTCTTCGCCCGCAGATCGACCTTGTCGCGAAGCAGCTTCAACTGCTGCTCGATCCGTTTCACTTCCAGGCTCCGCAACTGCTGCCGGACCTCGAAATGCTTTTCGACAATCTCGATGAGTTTCTCCTTGACCTGGGCCTTCTCGTCCTTGCTTACCCGGCGATACTGTTCGGCCTGATCGTGGGTCTGACGCTCCAGGTTATGATCTGCCTGAATAACCTTATACAACTCCGGATCTCTCGTTTTCATCATTTCAAAGTCCTCGCGGCCGCGCATCGGAGAGCCTGGCTGCGATCCGGGAGGCTGCGGCCGATCACCTTCGGGACCACCCGGAGGTGGCATGCCATTCTCGCCAGGGCCACCAGGACCTTCTTGCGGAGGCCGTCGATTGCCATCTTCCCCAGGCCGGAACGGGCGTCGCGCGTTGGCACCCGGCGGTGGTTGGGGCCGATCACCATCGGGTCCACCACGCATTTCCGGCTGGCCGGGAGGGCCATCTTCGTTGCCGCGAGGAGGCCTAGCACGTCGCTCATCACCTTGTGGGCGTGGTGGATGGCCTTGTTTTGGACCTCCGGGCGGTGGCCCGTCGTTCCAGGCGGTATCGCGATCGCGGGGTGGTGGGGCGTCTTGCGACATCGCCATCCGGCTAGAGAGTCCCACAAGCAAAACGCCTGTGGAGAGCACGAGAGAAAACTTTAACCAAGACATCATTCAACTCCTTTTCAAAAAAGGACAGGGGGAGGTAACAAAGTTACAATGTATCATTCTGTAGCGAATCCGAGACCTCGTCGATGCGGTACTGCACTAGGTCCAGATCATCCACGCGGTGCTGCCAATTCTGTTCGACACTGCTAATCTGTCGCGACACCGAGGCGATCTGCGTTTCCAGTGAATCCTCCCAGGTTGGTATGCTACTTTTCGCAGGCGGAATGCCTACGCTACTTTGGGACAGATTTTCGGGCTGCGGTTTTGCTTGCTGTGGCATGGCGGTTTGCGCCAGTGACGGTTCGCGGTTGTCCTGCTTGCCGTCGCGACTAATCCACCATCCCAATAAGGACTTTTGCGTCCTTGTCTCTTTCACCTTCGATTTACTGCCGACATTCCTGACGGTAGAATCGAGGGGGAAGGGTTGACAGCAATATAGTGAATATCCTCGATCCAACCGATTCCACTCCCTATGAACATCGACTCCCTATCTCTGTTCCACGTCGCCTTGCCTCGCAAGAGGCCACAAGTCATTGCTGGCCGGCCGTGCAAAACCATGGAAACCGTTCTGGTGAAACTTACCAGCGGCGGCGCGGTGGGCTGGGGCGAGGCAGCACCGGGCAATGCGCCAACGGGCAATAATGAATGGGTGGCCGGCGCGTTCGCGGTGCTCCGTGACTGGCTCGCCCCGGCGATTGTCGAAACGGAAATCGACTCGGGCAAGACATTGACCGAGCGACTGGTGCCGTTCCGTGGTAACCAATACGCAAAGGCCGCACTCGATATCGCCTGGTGGGATCTCTCGGCGCGAATGCAAGATCGGCCGCTGCATGAACTGCTCCTCGCTGAGTACCCCTCACCCCCTGCCTCTCTCCCGGAGGGAGCAGGGAGTCCGGAGTCCTCATCCCCTGCCTCTATGCTACGGGCGGGAGATGGGGGGGGTAGGATCGCGGTTGGGCCGTGTCTGGATCAAATGGAGTCGACGGATGCGTTCATGGCCGCGATTAGTGCAGCCTTTGAAGCAGGCTTTCTGCGGGTCAAGCTCAAAATCCGTCCAGGCTGGGCCTTGGAAATGCTCCGCGGTGTGCGGCAGGAGTTC
>JANXQG010000282.1 GCA_025356915.1 Planctomycetota bacterium
TCCACGACCGGCGACCACAACCTATAGGGGGCGGTGGAGTCAATTGAATAGCCCGGTCGTGTGATCAGTAGTTCTTCGCGCGAGCGAGGGTCGGCGACCGAAAACGGCGAGAGTTCTCTTCAATCGCGAAAATATCGCGACGGAAACTGCTGACGTAACCATCTATGCAGTAAGAAGTTGCGTATTATCACCCCCCCAAGAGGCATCGCGGCCAAGGAAAAAATCCGCGCAAAACGCTTGCGTAATCGCCAGAATCGATTACAATCATGAATTGGTGCGGCTGAAACCTAGCGGCGCAAAAACCGCAAAACGTGACCGCGCTGAGTATAGACTCAAGCCTGAGAGAAATTGAATTTCCTATCAGCCCTATCAGCTAAAGAGATCGAGATTACCATGACCAAGAGAACGTACCCTAATTTAATTGCCTGGACCGTGGCCTTTGCCTGCGTGACAGGATACGTGTGGGCTGCGGAAAAACCATCCGCGGCGGCTGATGAGCCGTACATCACCATCGACGCCGGCAAGATTGGCGAGCCAATCTCAAAGTACATCTACGGTCAATTCACCGAGCACCTTGGCCGCTGCATTTACGGCGGCATCTGGGCCGAAATGCTCCAAGACCGCAAGTTCTTTTATCCGGTCAACGCCAAGGAATCGCCCTGGAAGTCGATCGAAGGAGCTACGACGACGATGGTGCGTGAAGACGCCTTTGTCGGGCAGCACACGCCGCGCGTCGCGCTTGCCGGCGACCGGCCTCGCGGGATCGCCCAGGACGGGCTGGGGCTAATCCAGGGTAAGACTTATGAAGGGTATATTTGGCTGGCCGCCAACGCCGCCGACGCAGTCCAGGTAAGCCTCGTCTGGGGTAACGAGCGGAAACACCGTCAGGTAGTTGCGATCGCCACACCGGCCGAAAGATTCACGAAGGCGACACTGAAATTCACGGCCGGCGCTGCGACTGACAACGGCCGGTTGGAGATCACCGCCGTTGGCAAGGGTTGGCTCTCCATCGGCACCGTCTCCCTCATGCCCGCCGACAACATTCATGGTATGCGGGCCGACACGCTGGCACTCTTGAAGGAATTGGATTCACCCGTCTACCGTTGGCCGGGCGGAAACTTCGTCAGCGGCTATAACTGGAAGGACGGCATCGGTGATCGCGACCGCCGTCCGCCTCGCAAGAACCCGGCCTGGACCGGCGTCGAGCACAATGACTTCGGACTGGACGAGTTCATGGACTTTTGCCGCTGCCTGAAGACCGAACCGTACATCGCCGTCAACAGCGGGCTGGGCGACACGAAATCGGCGGTGGAAGAGGTCGAGTATGCCAATGGTTCGGCCGACACAAAGATGGGCAGGTTGCGAGCCAATTTCGGCCATCCCCAACCGTACGGCGTGAAATTCTGGAGTATCGGCAATGAGATGTACGGTGGCTGGCAACTCGGCCACATGCCCCTGGAAAAATACACCCAGAAGCACAACGAATTCGCCGAGGCCATGCGGAAGGTCGATCCGTCGATCCAACTCATCGGCGTCGGCGACACGGGCAAGTGGAGCGAAACCATGCTCCGCGACTGCGCCGACCACATGAACCTGCTGAGCGAGCATTTCTATTGCCAGGAGAGCAAGGACCTCGGTGAGCACGTGCGGCAAGTTCCCAACGCGGTGCGTCACAAGGCCGAGGCCCACCGCAAGTACTGGCAGCAGATCGAGTCGTTGCGGGGCAAGGGCATCCGCATTGCCTTGGACGAGTGGAACTACTGGTACGGTCCGCACGTCTTCGGCGAGTTGGGCACGAGGTACTTCCTCAAGGACGGCCTGGGGATTGCCGCCGGCCTCCACGAAATGGCCCGGCAGAGCGACGTAATCTACATGGCCAACTATGCGCAAACGGTGAACGTGATCGGTTGCATCAAGACCAGCAAGACGGCGGCGGAGTTCGAGACCACCGGTTTGGTACTGAAGCTTTACCGCGCGCATTTTGGCGTCCTGCCCGCCGCCACGCAGTGCGCTCGACCCCTCGACGCCCAAGCGGCCTGGAGCACGGATCGCAAGACGCTCACCATCGCCGTGGTGAATCCGAGTCCCAGTCCGATCGAAGTGCCGCTGGCGATCAAGGGGGCGAAGCTTACCGGCACGGGAACCTGCTGGCAGATTGCCGGCGCCGACCCCATGGCCTACAATGACCCCGGCAAGCCGCCGAAGGTTACGATTGTGGAGTCGAAGGTCCAGGGTGCGACCGACAAGCTCTCGTTGGCGCCCTATAGTGTGACACTGTTCGCGCTCGACGTGAAGTAGTTCGCCGGGGAAGACGCGATCCAGGCCGGGCAAAAGCCCTGTGCGGGGGCAACCCGTAGGAACATGGGCAACCTTTATGCCATTCTAGCCGAAAGTGATGGTACAATAGGGGTTGAAGTGGAGGTTGAAAACGTGGGTTGCCACCTGCCATTGAGGGGCGTGAATGCGAGTGAAGGCCGCGACGCGAAGCGCGTCGTCGGCACGATCGGCTTTTGCGCGGGACAAGGGCAAGAGGCGATCCTCGCCACCGGGCTACAGAGGCATTTCGGCGGCGCGCGGAGAGGACAATCGTGGCTACGCCGCCTTGCGCATGTAATTTTTCAGCAGCCCACCGAGCCCTTCATGGCAGACGATCTCGCCGGGCGGGCGAGGGTGACGGCGAAATGCCATCCTTGCCGCACAGGTGAACTGCGCCACCGCGGAGCCTCTGAAATTGTCTTACGATCGCCGGCCGGCCGCGTCTTCACTGCAAGACATGGCGCCGCATGAGAATCCGCATGCACGTAAGGCGATGTTGCCACAGGAGTTGTGGCTATTCTTTTCACCCCTGATTGACAGGGATTCGCTGAAGGCGCAAACTGTAGGCAATTTTGCTCTCCCTTGCTGCCTGTCTTCCCCGTCATAGTGCCCGCGCCTGTCGAGCCGTCGCCGCTGTACCGCGCACGCAACCCCCAGGCCTCCGATCCGTGGCGCGTGCTCGATCAGCATTTCGCCACCTTCCAGCAGGTCTATGAGGACTGCTACCAGGCCAAGTACGGCTTCTGGCGGCCGATCGTCGAGCGTAGCGTGACGGCCTTCCTCAAGTGTGGCGATCTGCACCAAGGCTTTGCCCGCGTCCGTTGCGGTGACTGCCATGAAGGGCTCGGTGGGCTGCTGAAAAATTACATGCGCAAGGCGGCGTAGCCACGATTGTCCTCTCCGCGCGCCGCC
>JANXQG010000297.1 GCA_025356915.1 Planctomycetota bacterium
CAATAACTAGTATTGTGTCCCCCGATTTCCCCGAGTTCCTCTAGGACGGCTGGGGGCGGTAAAGGGATGTTACCGGGATAAGCCGTACGGAACTCATATCAACAATCCTGCCGTCAAACGGACATACTCGGGAAGCGAGCCAATCAACGGCTTAAGGTAGGCCATGCACTCCGGCGTGACAAAGTTGCCCTCGTCGTTGATGAAGTTGTTGGGCATCGGTTTGGCGCCCAGGGCGACTTCGGCCAACGGAGTGGTGCCGAGCGACCAGTGATAAGGGTCATTTGAATCGCGGATGATACTGACCATCACACCTGAAGTACCGGCAAGGGCAAGTTCCACCGCGCGGCGGCCACAGGCATAAGCTTCTTCGGCGTCCTCGGAATGAACTCGGTCGGAAGCGCACATTTGCAGCGACTCGCAGACCTGAAACTCGCCCCGCCAGCCGAACGCCGCGTGGATCATGCGATGCAGCATCATGGCGGCGCTGGTTCCGCCCATCGCGCCGAATTCCACGTTGGAGAACTTATCGGTCACGCGCGAAGCACTAATCGGCATGCCGTCAGCATAGCAAACTCCTTCGCCGCAGACGATGCTGCACCATCCGAAGCGGTCGTAATATCGCTTTACGTCAGCCAAAAAGCGATCCTGGTCGAAGGCTCGTTCCGGCAGGAGAATGATGTGCGGAGCGTCGTCCTCATTGACCTTGGCCAAGGCTGCGGCGGCCGGCAGCCAACCAGACGAACGCCCGACGGTCTGGAAGACGACGAACTGATCGACCCGCTTCATATCCCGCGCGAGCATGCCGGCCTGCTTGACCGAGAGGGCCACGTAGCGTCCTGCGCTGCCGAATCCCGGCGTGTGATCGGTGCCGCAGAGATCGTTGTCGACGGTCTTCGGCACGCCGACGCCGATCAGGTCGTAGCCCTGCGTATGGCAATATGCCTCAACACGATGGATGGTGTCCATGGTGTCGTTGCCGCCGATAAGAAAAAAATAGCGGATATTGAAATTCCGCAGCACTTCGAGAATTTTTGGAAAGTCGGCCTCTTTGAGCTTGTGGCGGCAGCTTCCCAAGGCGGAACTGGGGGTCGTGCGCAGGGCCGCGATGGTGGCCGGATTCTCCTCGCCCAGGTCGAGAACCTCACCCCTCATGAATCCTTCAATGCCGAACCGCATTCCCAGCGTGCGGCCGATGGGGGCTTGTCCGCGAGCGGCCTCGATGATGCCCGCCAGACTGGCGTTGATCACACTTGTCGGACCGCCGCTCTGGCCGATGATTGCATTTCCTTGAAGCATGGTTAAGTTCCTTTAGGTTAAATCGATCTGTCCGGCCCAGGCCACCAGGTTGCGGAAGAAGCGGGCGTACCAGTTGCCTACTTCGATCGTGCCGCCGCCGACCTCCTGCACGATGCGTCGGTCGCCCCAATCGACGAAACCGCCGACCCAGTGGGGTGCAACGTCGGTGGCCAACGCCGCAGTCCGGCCTGCGCCGTGACGGCCGACGATCAGCAGCGGTGCCTGGCCGGTCGGAACGAACGAGTAGGCATGCTCGCTATAACGAACGGAGAACTGCGCTGCCGTCAGCAGTGTTTCGGCACCCGGCTTGGCGGTCACCGTATTGATGCCGCCGATCCCCGGAGGCTGGTCCCAGGGAAGGCCCGCCAAAATTTCGTGATCGGCCACCTTCTCGATCAGGCATGGCTGCGCAAAGTTACGGCGATCGTCGCACGACTCCATCATCACCGGCAGAATAGCAGCCAGCAGCGAGTGGTGATATTCTCCCAGCCGTCCGTGAAAACTTTCCCAACCACCGAGCATCACTAGGCCGGCTCCTTGCTCAACTTGGGCAACCAGTTGCGCCATGGCCACGCTACCCAATCGCGACGCTCGATAGTCGCTGATTACGTAGGCCGCGTAGCGCGTTAAAGCAAACTCCGCCGGCGGTGATTCCGCGCTGGGGACGTAATCGAAGGCTAGGCCGTGGTGCAACAGAATGCCGGCCAGGTAGGCGGCGGCGCCTTGCAGGTGATCATCGCCAAGGTAGCATATCTTGCCAGCCATCAAGTCCTCCTCGCAAAAAGCTCGTTGTATTGCTTGGGAGCATAGAAACGAAATTTCAACTCACGGAGATACTCGACCGGCCCGGCAGACCGCTGAATTTCCACGAGCGCACCGATCTGCTCCTGACTGCTGTAGGCAAGGATCGCCTGGAGTTTGGTTTCAAGCATCGAATCGGGCGTTTCCACGCGAATCTGCGGCGGCTCGGGAAAATCGCAATAGACCGCCGTTTCATAGACGCGAGGCACTTCGGCGATCGGCTCGCCAAGTTGGGGCCATATCCCGCCCTGGGCATGAAAGAGGCTGATCATCAGCTCTTCATGGACGATACGATGGTCGGGGTGCAGATCGAAACTGGTGGGCAGGAAGACTCGCGTCGGCCGGACCTGCCGCAACAACCGCGTAAACACGATTTGCATGCCGAACGACTCCTCAGCCTGACCCGATTCACCGTTGGCAAAGAAGGCGCCGCGGTATGCTGTCAGGTGTCCGTCGGGATAGCCCAGGAAGTGCAGTCGCTCCGGCGAGAGGCCGAGCATCGTGAATGAATTTTTCGCTTCCTCCGCGCGGATGGCCGCGATCGATTCACGCTGCTCAATGCGGCAGTAACCCATGCGGCCGTCCGTCACGACGGCGGCGTGGACCTGGGCCTCTTCGGCAATTCCCACCTGGAAGACCAGGCCGGCGCCGAGCACGACATCGTCGTCGTGCGGCGACACGAAGAGCCAGCTTTCCGCCGGCCCCCGCCAGTCGTCAAAAAGTTCCGCGATGCGGGAAGTTGTCAGCAGCCCGCCCTTCATGCGGCG
>JANXQG010000320.1 GCA_025356915.1 Planctomycetota bacterium
TGTAGGTCAGGCTTTCCAGCCTGACAATGAACCGGGCAACGTCAGACTGGAAAGCCTAACCTACTTGATATTCTGGAATTATACCGCTCGCGGTCGATACGAATACTAGCCCGGAGCTAGGGGGCGCTCCCTACAGAATGGGGGCATTCCCTACAGAATGGCGACCTTCTCGCTGAATCGCCTCGTAGACTTCCTGCCGATGTACGGGGATCTCTTGCGGGGCCTCAATGCCTAACCGCACTTTATCACCTCGAATATCGACGATGGTGATGACCTCGTTGTCGCCGATCATAATGCTCTCGTCAAGCTGTCTGGATAAAACGAGCATCGGTGGCTCCTTCTTCTTACAAGGTTCTGCTCGTGAAGTATAGCTCTATATCACGTCAATTAGGGAGGCTGACGGAAGATGTATCGACTCGCACAGCAAAGGCAAGATAATAAAACTGCAAAGATTGGGTTGCATAGACAATGCAGGAAGGATGTGCCGCATGAAAGAATTGGCGGCGTGCAGTGAAAATGGTGGGACGAGCGCAGCGAGCCACACCCCTGCTTCTACTTCTACTTCTACTTCTACTTCTCCAGTCTTATCCGTGTTTTGGTCCGTGTTCCATCCGTGGCCAAACCTAAAAGCGCGGACACGCAGAATCGGCCGATGTTGCGCGTTGAACCGGCAAAGGCTGCGTGAGCATGGGATTGGCGGCGCGGACCGCAGGCATGATGGTTCGTAATCGCATTGGCGTAAGTCGTTGGTATTTCACGACAAGCGAAGCATTTCCTCGATCGCTGGCACACTCGATCTCGCTTTGGCACGCTGGTTGCTCCTAGCGGGTGACAACGTACTCTTCGCTTTTTCTTTTCACCATCTATTCAACAGTTCAAGAGAACGGACATGCCGTACGGACTCTATATCTCAGCCGAAGGCGCACAGGCCCAAAGCAAGCGGCTGGAGGTCATCGCCAATAACATTGCCAACGTCGATACCGTAGGATTCAAGCGTGACCTGGCCGTCATGCAGTCACGTTATGCCGAGGCGATCGAGCGGGGTACGGCTTCGCCCGGTTCCGGGAGCATCAACGATGTCGGCGGCGGCGTGCAATTTCGCGAGACTGTGACCGATTTTTCGCCCGGCCCCCTGCGAAAGACCGGAAATACAACCGATGTGGCCCTGCTAGGCGATGGTTTTTTTGTTGTTCAAAAGGGCCAGGAGCGATTACTTACCCGAGCCGGCAATTTTCGTCTCACGGCGGCCGGTGACTTGGTTACCCAGCAGGGATACGCAGTTCTCGGCGAGGGGAACTCGCCGGTCAAGATCAGCCCCACGGCGGGCCCGTGGGATGTTGATTCGTCGGGCAGCGTGACTCAGGGCGGGTCGAAGCAGGACTTGATGATCGCCAAACCAGCATCGTTGGGCGACTTGGTCAAAGTCGGCGAGAACCTTTTCCGCCCGCTGACCGATGCC
>JANXQG010000340.1 GCA_025356915.1 Planctomycetota bacterium
CCTATAAGTTTTATCAGTATTGGTTCAACACTCAGGACGCCGATGTTGGCAAGTGCCTGCGATATTTCACCGATCTTACTCAAACGGAGATCGAGCAACTGGAGAATCAGCACGCTACTAACCCAGGCCAGCGGGCCGCACAAAAGCAGTTGGCCGCCGCTCTCACGCGCTTGGTCCACGGCGACGAAGATCTAGCGTCGGCCTTGAAAGCTGCGGAAATTCTTTTCGGCGCCGAAATCGACCATCTCTCCGATCACCAGCTTACGGAGGTTTTCGCCGACGTTCCCAGCAAGGAATTCCACCGTTCTTTGCTGGAGAACACGGGAATTGCCGTCATCGACGCTCTCTTCGAGGTCGGTTTGGCCAAGAGTAAGGGCGAAGCCCGCCGCGCGATCAGCGAGGGCGGGGGGTATGTCAACAATCGCCGCGTGGAAAGCGTCGATGCTCGATTGACTCCCGCCGACTTGGCCAGCGAGTCGATCATCATCGTGCGCAAGGGAAAGAAGAATTATGGCTTGCTGCGATTCGTAGGATAAGCATGCGGAAAAGAATTCGATTCGCGCTGATTGCCGTCACTCTCTTGGGCATCTTGGCGGTAGCAATTTATGCAACCTATCGCGCGTCGCAGCAGGTGCCGGAGTTCTATACCGAAGCGATTTCCATCCCAGCGGAGGCGCAGGAGGAGGAAAGCGACATCATGTTGCAGCAGATTACAACGCTGCACAACGAGTTGCAAGGCAAAGGATCTTGGCGCGAGGTATTCAAAGCGCAGACGATCAACGGTTGGCTCGCCGTCGACCTGCCGCGGAACTATCCCACGCTGCTGCCTCGGGGGATGCACGATCCTCGCGTACACATCGGCCCCGAGGGGATCACGATGGCCTGCCAGGTCAATCGAGGCGGGTTCCACGGTGTCGTTTCGCTTCAGATCAGTGCCTTTGTTGAGTCGGATGAGTCGAATGATGTTGTCGGACTGCGAGTTCACAAAGCCCGACTGGGAGCGATTCCTTGGTCGTTCCGGACCGTGCTGGATAAGATTACCGACGCTGCCCAAAAATCAAACATCGACATCCGTTGGCGTCAGGCCGATAGCGACCCCGTGGCCTTGATCAAAATCGCGTCCGCCAAAGGCAATCGAAAGCAAAACATTCGCATCGACTCGATTCTCCTGGAAGAAGGGGCGATGATCGTCTCCGGGACGACGGAGATCGTATCAAAGTAGCAGGCATACTCCATCTGCCGTCCGCCAAATCTAAAAAAACAACCACCCGCCAGAATATCAAGTAGGTCAGGCTTTCCAGCCTGACGTTGCCCGGTTCACTGTCAGGCTGGAAAGCCTGACCTACAGCAGTTTTGACATCTTGGCGGGTGGTTGAAAAAAGAAACTGCGGCTTGGGCTGCGGGGCGGATGGCACAAGGATTGTGCCTGTTACTTTCGCGGTTGCCACTCGAACGACCATTGCTTGGATGATTTTGTCTGTCGCCGCAATTCGACGCGGCCGGCGAGTTTGGCTCCCGCAAGTTCAACATGGATTTTGTCGTCGGTCCACAGCTCGACCGAATAGATCCCGCGGTCCCAGCGCGTGACCTTGCCACGGCCGCCGGAAATTGGACCTTCGTAATCGAGATAAATCGAGCGATGGTCGGCCAGGGCGTTGCAAAGGATTTCGAGTCCAGGTTCGGGCAGATGGAGCAATGCCCAAGTCTTCAGCACTTCGCCGTCTTCGAGGAGGAAATCGTAGTGGAGACCGAGAGGACTATCGTGGATCAATAAGGCAAACTGCGGCATTGAGTAGTTCTACTCCCTACCCGCAAACAGTTCGACCAGGCGCGGGATGATGCCTGCGGCAGCCCGGGCGCGATGGCTTAGATAGGCCTTGACCAGAGGGCTTAGCTCGCCAAAACTGCGATGGTATTCAACGATTTCAAAGAACGGATCGTAGCCAAAACCGTTGCCGCCACTGGATGCGTGGAGAATCCGGCCGCGGCATGAGGCCGCACTTTCGCCGCGGATCGCGCCGCTTGGGTCGGCAACGCAGATATGGCAGACAAACTGGGCAGAACGCTTCTCCACGGGCACGCCACGCAAGTCCTCGAGCAACTTCTGATTGTTGCCTGCGTCCGTCGCCCCGGGACCACTGTAGCGGGCAGAAAGCACGCCGGGTGCTCCATCCAAGGCATCGACCATCAGTCCGCTGTCGTCGGCCAGAACCCACTGGCCCAGGTGGCGAGCCTGCTGTGTCGCCTTCAGCGCGGCGTTGGCGGCGAAGGTATCGCCGTCTTCCACGACGTCAATGGCTTGCGGATAATCGGCCAGCGTGCGAAGTTCAGCACCAAGGTTGGCCAGCAGTCGGGCAAGCTCTTGCCCCTTCTTGCGGTTGCCAGTACCGAGAACCAGAAGACGATGCATCTTTGTAGAACGGATTTTAATCCGTTTGAACCCCGCGATTTTTCGTAGAACGGATTTCAATCCGTAGAACGGAATAAATTCCGTTCTACTTACTGGGCCGTGTCCAGTCGTTGCGTCAATTGGCGGCCGATTGAGCGTTTTGGGACTTCCACGGGGATCGGCTGAACGTCAAAATATATATTCACCAATGACTCGATCTTCATGGCATCCGGTCTTCCTGGCACACCGCCCGGCTTAGCGCGAAAACGCTCAATAATTTGATGAACCTGCGGGTTGATTTCGATCTTGCCGTCGGGGCGCGGCGTGCCGACGGAATCGAAGTGGCCCACTGTGACCAGGCTCGCGTTAAGATCGTGGAACTCATAGGCATCGTAGCCCTTGATGCGCAAGGCTTCGGTCAGTTCGTGGGCCTTTTCTGCGGCGGCGGCCAGACCTTGACTGGTCGATTCAGGGCCAGCCTTTACGCCGGTTTCGATTGCCCGAATATCGCTCTGATTGATGATGACTTCACCGGTGAAGTGGGCGACTTGAACGGTGTATTTTCCGGGGCAATCCAACAGGCTGTATTTTACGTTTTCGTTGATCTTCAAGACCAGTTCGTCCACGCCTCCCTTGGGAGCGAAGTAATTCTCGGGCAGCAGCGGATTGCGGGTGATGAAGGCGTGCGAGAGCGGTCCGGTTTGCCGGCGGCCCTCGATGAACTGAGGCAATTCCTTGACGCTGGCCTGAATCGCCCGCCATCCGGACAGGCTGCGCTCTTCCTGATTGGAGCGGAGGCATTCGGGATTGACGGACTTCAGTTTTTGCAGAGCCTTCTGAGCGTCCGGATCGTCAATCGCGGGGAAATTACCCACCACTACCGCGATTTCCTTGATCGCACCGTCGCGGAAGGCTTTGGGGTTTTCGGTGACCATTTTGTATACATGGCGATGCGGGGAGGCGAAAAGCGGCTGCACGTTGCCGTTGGGATCGTCCAGCTTGAAATCCACACGATGGATGAATGCCTCCACGCGGTATCGCTGGCGAAGTTCCAGCACCAGATCATGCGCCTGTTTCTGGGCTTTCTCGCCGTTGAAACTGCAAGCAATAATGATCCACGGCCCATGCTCTTCCTTGAGCGCGTAGGGCTTGGCCGGATCGGCCTCCACGCTGCGGGTGGCCAGCAGGTTCGACCAGGGCGTATCCGCTCGAGAGACCGCCGTCGCCTGGATGCCCAGCATCAGGGACAAAGCCGCAATCCGGAACGTCCATTTTCCGATCATCGCTAACTCCATGCAACTATTTCCGCGCCACAAGTAAGGGGGTGCTTCCATGCACTGTTCTGCGGCAAGCGAATAATCCGCGCGGAGTGTAGCAAATCGATCGGTGGAGGGCTAGAGCAAATATTACTCTTCCACCGGCTCGATCGTCGCCGACATCGATCCTTGGCAATCGGCAATCATGATATCCTTGCCGTAAGCATGAATTTGATCTCGCTTCAACTCGGCATGTTCCATCGTCGTGGTCAGAACGATCACGCGCCCTTGCGAGTCAACTTCCTGCGCCATCTGATACCCTTTTTCCACCGGGTAGGTAAACAGTTCCAGAAGCATGGTAATGACATAGGCAAAAGTGTGGTGGTCGTCATTCCAGAGAACCACGTTATAACGCGGCTGCTTCTTCAGCTTGCGTTTCTCGTGCGTTCGACGTTCGGGAAGAACCGTCTCGGTCGGTACTTCGGCAACTGCGGCAGCGGCATGGTCCGTCATATTTTAGTCCACTAGCGGTTTAATCTTTCTTTTGCCATTATATATAAATCATCCCACAAGGTAAAAGGTGTTTACACATGCCAACTCTCGATCAGTATTTGACAGCCCACGCAGCTCAATTTGAGGCCGAACTGTGCGATTTCCTGCGAATTCCCAGCGTTAGTGCCGATCCGGCCCATAAAAACGACGTTGAAAATGCCGCCCAGTGGGTAGACGCAAAATTCCGAAAGATGGGGTTCTCGTCCGAGATTATCCCCACCAGTGGCAACCCCCTGATTTATGCCCAATCGCCCGAAGTGCCGGGAGCACCGACGGTTCTGGTTTATGGGCATTACGATGTCCAGCCAGCCGACCCGCTGGAATTATGGACCAGCCCGCCGTTTGAGCCGACCCGGCGCGACGGAAATCTCTTTGCCCGCGGTGCGACCGACGACAAAGGCCAGGTGCTTACGCACATCAACAGTGCCCAGGCATGGCTGGATGTTCACGGCCGCCTGCCGGTGCGGCTGAAGTTCCTGATCGAGGGCGAAGAGGAAGTTGGCAGCCAGGGGGCGGAAGAGTACCTCGCCGCAAACGCCTCCCGCCTGGCGTGCGATTGCGTGGTCATCAGCGACGGCTGCAAATTCAGTCGGGACATTCCTTCCATTACCTATGGCCTGCGGGGAATTGCCTACTACGAGATCCGCGTGACGGGGCCTAATCGCGATTTGCACTCGGGATCGTTTGGCGGTTCGGTGACGAATCCGGCCACGACGGTGGCACGGATCCTTTCCGCGATGATTGATCGTCATGGCAAGATCCAGATCCCCGGCTTCTACGACGATGTGGTGCCTCTGACCGAGCGCGAGCGGCAGCAGTTTGCCGCACTGCCGTTTGACGAGGCCAAATACTTTGCCGAATTGGGCGTCGAGAGGGCGTTTGGCGAAGAAGGCTATTCGGCCCTGGAACGCCGTTGGGCGCGGCCAACCTACGATGTCTGTGGCTTATGGGGCGGCTACCAAGGCGAGGGTGCCAAGACGGTCTTGCCTGGCAAGGCCGGTGCCAAGTTCAGCTTTCGCCTGGTTCCGAATCAGTCGCCGGAAAAGATCACCGCTGCTCTGGCGCGTTGGCTGCCTGAAATCACGCCGCCCGGCGCGAAGGTTGAACTGCTAGACTTCCACGGCTCGCCCGGCGTGACGATACCCCTGGAGAGCCGCTACGTGGCTGCGGCCGCGCGCGCGCTCGAGCAGGCATTCGGCTGCGCGCCGGTCTACTCGCGCGAAGGCGGCTCGATCCCCATCGTTGGCAAGTTTCACGAGGCCCTGCACGCCGACGTATTGCTCTTGGGCTGGGGGCAAGACGACGACAACGCACACAGTCCCAACGAGAAGTTCTCCTTGGCCGATTATCATTGTGGGATCAAGGCCAGCGCACGATTGTGGGAGGAGTTGGGAAAGCTGGCATAAACGCCACCACCGCCCCTGCGTCGGTGGAGCGATGATTGGCAGCTAAGGACCGGCGCAGAAATAAGTGTCGCCTTTCGCTCCGCGAAAGTTG
>JANXQG010000370.1 GCA_025356915.1 Planctomycetota bacterium
CCTCGGCACATCGAATCGAACAATGATCCACGCATTGCCCGCTGGCTGGATTTTGTTCTCGGCAGGTCAATATTCTTCATGGACTCGTCAACTTTGGCTATGGCCATGTGCTAATTCACAGCATATTATATCTTAGATAGATCGGTTCTTAAAGACAATTTTAACCAATGTGCCGAGGTAGTGCGATGTCAGATACCAAGAAGAACGACTTGATCGTTGTGACCGGCGCCGGTGGATTCATTGCCGGCGCACTAGTGCGTTATTTCAAGGAGAAGGGTTTTACCAGGATTCGTGCGGTCGACAAGAAACCGTTGCCCGATTGGTATCAGGTCCACGACAGCGTGGAGAACCTCGGCCTGGACGTGAGCCATGAAGAGAATTGCCACCGAGTGTGCGAGGGTGCTACCGAGGTTTACAACCTGGCCGCCGACATGGGCGGCATGGGCTTCATCGAACGCTTCCGCGTGCAATGCCTCCGCTCGATCTTGATCAACACGCACATGATCGAGGCCGCCTGGCGGGCCGGCTGCCAGCGCTACTTCTATTCGTCTTCCGCCTGTGCCTACAACACCGAGTTGCAAAAGGACCCCAACTGCCAGGCGTTGAAGGAAACGGATGCCTATCCGGCGATGTCCGAGCGAGGCTACGGCTGGGAGAAACTGCTGTCGGAGATGTTCTGCCAGGAGTACTGGGCCGAACGCGGCATGAAGACCTTCATTGCGCGATTTCACAATGTCTACGGCCCCCACGGAACGTGGGACGGCGGTCGCGAGAAGGCCCCGGCGGCCATCTGCCGCAAGGTGATCGAGGCCAAGCAGACAGGCAAGCACGAGATCGAGATCTGGGGCGACGGCACGCAGACCCGCAGCTTCATGTACATCGCCGACTGCCTCGACGGCATCGACCGCATCACGCATTGCGACGACCTGATCGCCACGCCGATCAACCTCGGCTCCAGCGAGTTGATTCCCATCAACACTTTGGTGACGATTGCCGAGGAGATCGGCGGCGTGAAGCTCAGGCGGTCGCATGACCTCAACGCCCCCAAGGGCGTTGCCGGCCGAAATAGCGACAATACGATGATTAAGCGGGTCCTCGGTTGGGAGCCGATTACGTCGTTCCGCGCCGGCCTGGCGAAGACCTACGCCTGGATCGAGCAGCAGTATCACGATCGCAAGGCCGGCAAGCGCACCGTTCGCGACACGATCTAAATGGCATCCAATTTTCAGGATAACGCATGTCCGCACAATCACCTGCACAAATCACGGACGTCATCGGCGCCATTCCCTATCGCATGGCCTTTGCAGGTGGATGGATCGATCAGCCCTTTGTTTCGCGATGGAACCCGCGGCCACCCGGTTCCATGGTGGTCGTGGGCATGGAGCCTACCTGCGGGTTCATGGAGCGGGCGGGCATGGCCACCGGCACGCGCAATGTGGCCCTCAAACTCTGGAACGGCCGGCTTCCCGACCGCGATCCGGCCGAGTTAGTGCGAGAGCTGTATCGCCAGGAGAACAGCGGCCTGAGCGAGCCTTCCGGCTCGCAGGATATGATCGGCCTCATCTACCCCGGCGTGAACCGCCTTGACTACGATTTCGATCACGAGGGCGGGATCTTCCCTCGGCACATCGAATCGAACAATGATCCACGCATTGCCCGCTGGCTGGAGGAAGTGACCTGGATGCTGCCCGTGGTCCCGCGGCCCGACGGCTACAACCCGCTTGGCGTCAAGAACCTCGACATCGAATGGGTCCGCCGCTTGGGCGTCACGGGCAGAGATTGTTACGACGCCGTTGTGGCCTGCGACGCGGCGGCGCTGGGGGCCTCGATGAACGCTTGCATGGAATGCTGGGAAGCGATCCTCCCGCACACCGTGAAACACCCTGCCGTGACCACAAACCTGAAGGGCATTTTGGCCCATTATCAGTCGCGCTACTGCGGCGCAATGTATTCCGGCTGCGGGGGCGGATATTTGTATGTAGTCTCCGACCGCCCTGTGCCAGGTGCGTTTCAGGTCAAGGTTCGGATTGCGAAAACATGACTCAACCCAAACAGACGGTCGTTTCTGGCGGCTTTGACGATCTCCGCGCGCGCAACCTGCGGTTCCTTGAGGAAGCCGCCAAGCTGGGCGAACTGACGGTGCTGCTTTGGCGGGACGAGATGTTTTGCCAAATCACCGGCAAGCCGCCCAAATTCCCCCTGGCCGAAAGAACGTACTTCCTCAACGCGGTACGCTACGTCAGCCGCGTTATCCCGCTGTCGGCGTCCGTGGACGTCACGGAGCTTGCGGACTTGGACGGAGTTCACGCTGTGGTGTGGGCGGTTGAAGAGGCGGACGCGAACGACGCCAGCCGTGCGTACTGCCAGCAACACGCCATGGAGTACTGCGTCTTGCCGGAATCCCAAATGGCAGGGTTTCCCGAGCCGCCGCCGATGCCCTCCCCGCCCGGGCGCAAGAAGGTCGTGGCCACCGGCTGCTATGACTGGTTCCACACGGGACACGTGCGGTTTGCGGAAGAACTCAGCGCGTTTGGCGACCTGCACATCATCGTCGGGCACGACGCCAATATCCGTCTGCTCAAGGGCGAGGGACACCCGCTGGTTGCCGAGGCCGAACGGCGTTACGTGGTCGGTTCGATCAAGTATGTAAAGCAGGCGCTGATTTCCAGCGGTGAAGGCTGGTTGGACGCCGACCCCGAAATCCAGCGGTTGAGGCCTAACATCTATGCCGTGAACGAAGACGGCGACCAGGGCGGCAAACGCGAATACTGCCAGCGGCTCGGCATTGAATACCTCGTACTGAAACGCACCCCCGCGCCGGGCTTACCGCGACGCAGCAGTACCGACTTGCGCGGTTTTTGATCATGCACCATGATTCATCCCATGCTCACGACAGGCATACTCAATCCGCAGATCAACTCCCTGCTCAGCCGTGTGCGGCACACCAACACGCTGGTCATCGCCGATCGCGGCTTTCCGTTCTGGCCAATGATCGAGACGGTCGACATTTCTCTGGTCGACGAAGTTCCGATCGTGCTGGAGGCGCTACGGGCCATCCGCTCCAACTTCCACATTGGCAAGGCGTGAATGGCGGAGGAAATCTTGAAACACAACAAAGATGCCATTACCGCAATCGTAAGGGTTCACGGGTGGCGGAGAGCGACCACGGAGCCACGGAACTGACGGAGAAACAAGGGTAGAAAGAACGCCGTCAGGGGCCTGACGGCAGAAGCGAAGGCGGCGAACTGCCGCTGAAATGAGCATGAACCAAGTCCAGAATAAACTCAAAGACCGAACGACCCTGCTGGGCGCAGGTGGCGATCACCGTCCAGATCCGCTCGCACCAGCGGCGGCCTGTCTCGCTCCGCGTACCTTGGGTAATACGCCGGTCGATCACCACAAAGCGGATCGCCTGTTCAGCCAAGTTGTTGGTAGGTTCGATGCCCGGGGTGGTGATGAAGCGGAAGTATGCCTCGCCATGTTGATGAAAGCGTTTGGCCAGATTTTGGGCGGGCCGAGTGTCCGGCACGCGGGTGGTGGCCGCCTTCAGTACTTGCTTTCGCGCCGCTTCCAACGCCGTTTGGAAGGCGGTGGCCGTCATCTTCTCGCGGCGGTGGATGACGGCGAACAGTTCCCGCAACGACTCCCGCACACGCTCCCCGTAAGCCTGGTCCTCTCGTCCCGGCAGCGTCATGAGGAACTTCACGTCGCGGATCAGATGGGCCATGCAGAACTGCACCAGCACGTCGAACTCCCGCATGTACTTGCGGTAGGCACTGAAGTAATCGCAGCCCAGCACGCCGTTGAACTCCGTGCCCAGCACCTCGATCAAAACCTTCGAGCCGCGCGACTTGTCGATGCGAAACAAGGTGTAGAGTTGGGCGCGGAAGCACCACGTCCAGAATTTCTCGCGGTACTCCTTGTGTCCCGTCTCGTCGATGTTCAGCACGGCTTCGCCCGGCAGCCGCTCGAACAATTCGGCATACGCCTTGGCCAGCGACTGGCTCACCTTGGCGATCAGCTTGGCCAAGTAACCACGCGAGATGGGAACGCACGCCACGTCGCGAAGAAACTTGCGGATGGTGGCGAACGAGGCGTGGCAGACCCCCTTCATGAAGGCCACCAGAGCCGTCAGCCGCGGGCCAAACAGTCCTGCCTTGATCACTGCCTCTGGCAACGGGGCGTAATGGAACTTCCGACAGTGCGGGCACCAGTAGGCCAAGCCTCGATGCTCGGTGACGATGGTCGGCTTTGTGGCGATTTCCACCTGCTGCAAAACGTTGGGCGGACGATCGGAAAGCTCCAGCGAGCCGCCGCAGTCGGGACAGCACTCCAGCGTGTACGGCTCGAAACGATCGACGGCCTCGGTCGGAAAGGGGGACCGCAGGTGTTGTTCGTGTCCCGGCTGCCCGCCACGTTTCCGCTTCTTGTGATCCTTGCGCGGCGGCTTGGGCGGTTTGACCATGTCGCTCGACGGCGGCTTGGAGCAAGTCGAGGAGTTTTTGAGTGCCGCGGCCAACTGCTGTTGCAACTTGGCGTTCTCCTCGCGCAGCCGGGCGTTGTCTTCCTCCAAATGCGCAATGCGTTCCATCGCTCCGAAGAGTTTTTCTTCCAGCTTGGCCACGCGTTGGGCAAGCCGCTGAGATTCGCAGTCGTGGATTGTATCCCGCAGCTTCATGGCGCGGGACGGTACCGCATTGCCACGGACAGAGCAAGAGAGATTCTCGGCTCTTTGGCTTTGGAATGCTCTGCACTCGTTCGGGCGCGCGGCCCTCCGATGTGGGGGAATCTTGCGATAGTTTTCTGGTCGCTTTACGCAGCCAGGGACTTGACAACAAGATCGCGTCTACCAATAATCGTGCTTGTAGTTTGTACTGTCCGGGACAAGAATTCTCGGAGTGTTTCCGAGACCCGTGAACAAC
>JANXQG010000379.1 GCA_025356915.1 Planctomycetota bacterium
GTTTGGGCCAGCTTCAGTGAGGCCTCGGACTGCTTGATCGCCGCGTCGCCGACGTCGACGTTGGCCTTGGCCACTTCAAAGTTCGCAACGGCAGCGTCATAATCGCTGGCCGCGATGGACTTTGTCTTGATCAGTTCCTCCGCCCGCTTCAGGTCAGCCTGCGATTGGGCCAACTTCGCCTTCAACTGCCCGAGATCCGCCCGGGCGCGGCGAACTGCGGCGTCGGCCAGATCGTACTGGGCCTTGTACTTGGTGTCGTCGATCCGAGCGAGAACGGTGTCTTTTTCGACGAAGGAGCCGTAATCGACTTTCAGTTCCTTGATCAGGCCGGCCACTTGAGCACCGACGTCGACGACTTCTTCCGGCTCAACGGTTCCTGTAGCCCCGATCGTAGGCATCATGTCGCCTCGCTCGATCTGGGCCGTGCGGAAGCTGGATGTGCCCTCCGTGCGGTAGTATTTGAGGTAATAGACAGTTCCCGCCCCGAACAAGCCGAGGAGCGTCACGATGGAAAGAATGGTTTTCATGGATTGATTTTCGATCTTGGGGGTACTCTCAATTTTGAGCCTTTGCTGCTCTCTGAGATTTCGGGATGATGGTTGTTGGTGTGGCCATTGGCCGTTTTGGTTCTTCCACAGGCCCCTTTCACGCCGGCCCCTTTCACGCCGGCTGGTACGGCAGAGCAGGCGCTGGCCAGGACTTCCAGCGATGCTCGCACCGCTTCACGCTGGGGCGAAGAAAGACATTCCAGCACCTCCAGCGTACGACGAACCCGAGCTTCACGGCGATTGCGCATCATTTTTTCGCCTTGGACGGTGAGTTGCAGGCAGCGGACGCGGCGGTCGTTTTCTTCGGCCACGCGATTGACCAGCCGAGCCCGCTCCAGGCGGTTGGCGATCTGCGTCAAGGAACTGAGCGAAACACACAGTTCGCGGCTTAAGACGGACATTGGCCGAGAACCTTCGCTGAGGATTCCGCATAACCGGAGTTGTGCCAAAGGCAGGTTATCCGCGGGATCCTTTTCCGAAGAAATCAGTCCCCTCGCTAGGCGGGGTATCAGGCCGGCTACGGCCTCGGCGATTGCTAGCAAGTCCTTTTGTCGCATGATTTCAGGTAACCTTTCAGAGATTTAACTCCGCCGACGCGACTTCGGACCGCGTTAGATTGTTAATTCCCATGTATTATTAATATACATAAAGTAATTGCCCAAAGGAATACGTTTTTTGTGGGGAACCAGTATTGTCAGATTATTCGTTTTTGTAGGGTGCGTGGAGCGAACCCCCAGGGAAGTGGTGGGTTACGGACGGAATCCAACGAACGGCAACCTTTCACCCTGGTTTAGACCGGTTCGCGCAACGCACCACTGCGATTGAGTTTCCGTGTTCCACCCACCCTTCGTTATGTATGATAGAGAAGTGGCCAGTTTCGCCCTGCTGGGCGACGACAACCCTCGCGGGCGTCCACGGAGCCACAACTACCGTCGGTGGGGCGTCGAGGCCGGACTCCGCTTCCCGATCATCTTTACGAAGGGGAGCCTTGCCGCGCGCCACAATTCGGCGATCGATGCGGGAGATCGTACGACGCCGAAGCAGAAGAGCGGCGCAATCATCAGGCCCCAATAACGATTGAACTCCTGGCCGACCATCGAAAAAGCCACGACGTACATGCATGCCGTTAGGGCGATCCGTGCCCCCCATGTCGTCTGCCAACCGGCGAAGCCGATCATCGCCAGGGCAAAGTAGATCACCGTGACCCATACCGGCAAGAGTACCAGACACGCGTTCATCTGGGCCACCGCGATGACAAAAGTCAGACCGCCAAACCGCAGCCAGCCTTGGTGATGGGCCTCTGCCGTGGCAGTGATCAAGTGGCTGACCTTCCAGCAATGCAGTCCGTAAAAGATGGCCCAGCCGATCAAGCCGACGAGATACACCACCGATTCCTTCGGCCGTCGCTCCCAAAGGGCGAGAGCCAAGCCGAGCAGGCAATAGGGCAGGGCCAACTCGCGGAGGAAGAGGGCGGCCAGGGCCATCGAGGCACCTAAGAAGCGGAGCTTTACGCCATAGGCGCAGAGCGACAGTGCCATCATGGTCCCCGCCCAGACTTCAGTAAGCACGAAGACATCGCCTTGAAAACAGGGCAACATCGGCCCGATCAGCAGGGCAACCAGCGGCATGGCCAGCCGATAGACGTTGGGCTGTTCCCTCGCGGCCGCTTCAAAAGCCATCAGCAACATCACGATGCCTGCGGCAATGAGGATTAGCCGGCCCAGCAGTGGGTTGGGCAGCTTGCCGATCAGCCACATGGGGAGCGGGGTCCGCCAATTGAAGACACTGGCCGTCGGGTAGCCTTGGGCCACAAGTTCCTCGGCGGCGACCTGGTAGTAATTCTCGCCGGCGTGGATCCGTTTGATCTCGGTCATGTACAGGAACACATCGCCCGACTTGGCGTTCTCTTCACGGACATCGCAAAGCGGCGGCGGCGTGGGCGATTTCCACAAGCCCAGAGCAATCAGCAACAGCAGTGCGATCAACACCGTACGGGCTTGCCAAGGAGAAAGCCGCGAGTAACTGCTCCTGGTAGTGTCGGTCATAATGAAGGTAGCGGTTGTAGTTGTTCGCGATCCCAAGGAAATTTTGTTTTTCGTTGAATGGGTCCACTGCAAGCGTAGGGGGAGAGCGCAGCGAGCCCCACCATTTCTCCTGAGAACTCTAGCTTGCGGCAAACATTGTGGTCGAATTCCTTCGCAGGAGCATCGGAGAGCGGTAAAGAGGGGAATCTGTTTCGCCAGCTTGGTACTCTAATCCCAACAGTGCAGAGGATTGGCCACTACTGGCGAACCCACAGCGTCCTGACCCCGCCGAAACGTCCGACCGAAGGTCTCCCGGTAAATTGGAGACCTTCGGTCGACGGCGTGGCTCGGTTGGAGACCGGCCACAACAAGGTTTTTCGACTAAATCGCTCGCGGTTTGTGCCTTCGGCTTCCTTCGGACCCCCTCTCGCGAGGACGTCCTTGCCATCGGTTCGTACTTCTGTCGATCAGAGTTACATTTTGGTAAAATGCCCTCCTTGAAGACTGTTACCGTCGTACAGGGGAATTTCACCCCACAAGTTCACGCCCATGCAGAGTGTACACAGAATTGGTGGGGCTCGCTGCGCTCGTTCCACCCTACAATTATTCGCGTTCCGCACCTAGAACCGGAAGAGCCAATGCCTTTTGCACCTGCCGCAATGCCTTCGTGATGCGATCGGTCAATGTGTTGACCGCACGGGGCACCATGAGAAACTCGGGGTTATTGGTCACGGCCTCACGGAGCTGATAACCGATGATCGGGCCGGCACCCAGGATGTCGAAAAGGTGATCGATCGCGATAGCCTTATGCGCACGGCGAACGACCGTTTTCGGCACGGTCCATTCCACGTTTCGACCTGCGCAGTGGAATTTGCAGAGAATCCCCTGGGTTTCGACAAAGATCGAAAGGTCGAAAGTCGGCTCGATTTCCGCATCGGCCGACTGCACCTCGTCCGGAGAGTATTCCGGCACGACATCATCAATAGGGTCGTCAGAAAAATCGTCGGACGTCATTGCTGTTCTCCGAACTGCTTCAATCCCGACGCGACATGAACAACCGTAAGATGTACCAGAACAGCAGTGCCACCGAAGCGAATAGGGCCAGCGATGCGGCAACGTGTTGCCCAATGCGATAATGGTGCAGTACATTCGAGGTGTCGTACAGAATGTAGCCGCAGGCCAAGGCGATCATGGCATAAAGGAAGAACGCCCCAAGCTGGAGATGCCCGGGAAAAAAGGCGGCGAGGAGTATGAACCCGAATGCCGCAATGCTGCCGAATACCAGGATTGACCTCAAGAAGGAGAAGTCTTTCCGCGTGATGAACACCGTGGCGGTCAGTCCGCCGAAGAGGACAAGCGTAGTGATCGCGGCCGATTGAATCAACGATCCAGAAGGGTCCATATAGTTGGCGATCAAGAGCAGAGGGGCAAAAATGATCGATTCGGCTACGATGTACAGCCCCAGGCCCACGTATTGGGTTGCAGGACTGACGGCCGAAACAGCCCATTTCGTGGCCACCATGCTCACCACGATGAACATCCCCATCATGATCAGCCCGCCCCATCGCATCTCCAGGAAACGCATGAGTCTCTCGGCAATTCCGCTCGTGAGCATCACCGATTCCAGCACGGCAAACAGGGCGATCGCGCCAGCCAGGTGCATATAGGTTTTGGTGATGAACGTGGTCCGCTCATCCGCGGCCGCCAGGGCGGCAAAATCTCCCAGTTGACCTTGGTATTGGTTCTGTGCGTAGCTCATAGCATTCCCTTCTTTCTAGGGGTGGTAATCTAAAA
>JANXQG010000042.1 GCA_025356915.1 Planctomycetota bacterium
GCAGCGAGTCCCACCAACTATGTTTTCGACAGCTTTTGATGGGACTCGCTGCGCTCGGCCCACCCTACTGCCGCGACTAGAACCGGAAGACCCTTTTTTTACGGCTCCTGTCTTGATCTTGCTGATTTTTGCTGATCCGGCCATGTATCGAGTATCCGCGGAGAGTGAGAAGGCGGTCGGGAAAAGGCTCTGGACCCGACCATGGTTGCCGCTTCCGTCCGAATCTCGATTCTGCTATGCCGCCGCTCGGTCTGTCAAGGGGGTTGGCGCAGGAGAGTTGCAAAGTCCGGGGTCTGATCCATTTTTCGGCGAGAACGCATGAAAATCACCCGAGATACTCGCCCAAAACATGGATCTGACCCCTTCGCGTTGGATTTTGCAGTTCTCTCCTGGGGGTTGGCCTTTGATGGCAAGGTAACCTATAATTTTATAATCCATCCAAGAATCGTGTTAAAACCGTCTTTGTGCGTCCCAACCTTGGCCTCTGTTTTTGGGGTGGTACCTCATTTTCGAGCCAGCGATTATGTCGAGCTTTGAGGAATTGTCGTTTACCGCCCAGAATTTTTCGGGGAAAGTACGGCTGTTTCCGCTGCCTAATCTTGTGATTTTTCCCCATGTGATGCAGCCGCTGCACATTTTCGAGCCTCGCTATCGCTGCCTGCTGGAAGATGCCCTGGCCACGGATCGGCTCGTCGCCATGGCCTTGTTAACCCCCGGCTGGGAAAGCAACTATGAGGGGATGCCACCGCTCTGTCCGGTAGCCTGTCTCAGCCGCGTGACCACCTATCACTGCCTGGAGGATGGAACCTATAACGTACTTCTCTTGGGGCTACAGAGGGTGCGTCTGGTGCGGGAGATCGAGCCGCAAAAGCTTTACCGCGAAGCTGAAGTTACTCTTTGCGAAGACTGTTATCCGGTTTGTCCCGGGCCGACTGGCCGTGTCTTGCAGCAGAGACTCCGCGACGCCTTCGTCCGCGCGCTGCCGTTGCTGCCCGAGGTTCAGGAACAGATGGATCAACTTTTGACAACGGACATATCGCTGGGGGTACTTACCGACGTAATCAGTTTCATGCTGGAAATCGCAATCGGCCACAAGGAAACGCTCTTGGCCGAGGTGAATGTTCACCGCCGTGCGCAAATGCTTTTGGAGCATCTCGAATCGATTGCCAAGGGGCCCACAAGGCAAAACGGCTCGGCTGGGGCTTTTCTTCCACGATTCAGCATGAATTAGTTTGCGTCTGCTCTCGTACCTTGACTGCGGGAACGCATCGCGCTAAGATAAGTTCGTGTAAATTCCTTACTCTCCTCGGGGATTCCGACCCATGAAGGCCTTCGATAAACCGCAAGACGAGATGATTGGCACTCTGCCGGGCGAGAACGACGGCGAAGAAACCGAAGTTGCCCAGGATCATTCCCAACTCACTACGGTTACGGGCAAGATCGATCACGCCCGAATCGAACGCGCGGTCCGCGAGATTCTGCTGGCCGTCGGTGAAGATCCAGATCGCGAGGGGCTTCGTGAAACACCTGCCCGGGTCGCGAGGATGTATGCCGAGCTATTTGCCGGATTGCACCTCGATCCCCGCCGACATCTAAAGAAGTTTTTCACGGAACGCTATGATGAAGTGGTTCTGGTGAGGGATATCAGCTTCCAGAGCATGTGCGAACACCACATGTTACCTTTCCTAGGCAAGGCTCACGTCGCCTACCTTCCCGGGCCGCGAATCGTTGGCCTGAGCAAACTGGCCCGAGTGGTCGAGGAAGTCGCGCGGCGGCCCCAGGTTCAGGAACGCATGACCGAGCAGATTGCCAACCTGCTGGTTGAAGAGCTTAAGGTCAAAGGCGTGGCCGTGATCATCGAGGCTGAACATACCTGCATGACGATTCGCGGTGTGCGGAAGCCAGGGGCGCTCTGCATCACCTCGGCCATGAAGGGACACTTCCGCACAGGTTCATCGACGCGCGCTGAACTGATGACACTGATCTATGGAGACCGCCGCTGACACCTTTCTCAAAATGGCTCTTCCAGTTCTACGTGCAGTAGTGGTGCGGGCGTCCCGCTCTTAATGCTTAAAATGCCTTCTTCCCGTAAAGATCATCGGTACGCCATGCCGATTGCAGGCGGCAATCGCATCCGTGTCGTTGCGTGAGCCGCCGGGCTGAATCACGGCGACCACGCCCACCGCGGCGGCAGCCTCAATGGAATCGGGGAAGGGAAAGAAGGCGTCGGAGGCCATCACCGATCCGCGGACGCGATCCCCCGCTTTCTTGATGGAAATTTCCACCGAATCGACGCGGCTCATCTGCCCGGCACCGGTGCCTAGCAACATGCGGTCCTTGGCCAGCACGATGGCGTTGGACTTCACATGTCGCACCATCGCCCAGGCGAAACGCAGATCGGCCAACTGGGCCGGCGTTGGCTGACAGTCGGTCACGACCTTCCACTCGTTCTCCGGATCGGGCAGCACGTCGGCATCTTGCAAGAGCAGGCCGCCGTCCAACACGCGATAGGCCCAGCGGGCGGGCCGCTTCGCGATCGGTCCGGCAGCCATCAGACGCACATTGGCCTTCCATTTAGGCACTGTGGTCAGAATCGCAATCGCCTCGGGATCGAATTCCGGGGCAAGGATGGCCTCGACGAACATGCCTGGTTCGGTGAGTACCTGGGCCGTGGCTGCGTCAACTCTGCGATTCAGTCCCAGCACCGAACCAAATGCGCTGAGCGGGTCGCCCGCCATGGCCAACTTCAGGGCTTCGGCCAGTGTGCCAGCCTCAGCGGCACCGCAAGGGTTGTTGTGCTTGATCACCACGGCGGCTGGATCGCTGAAGTCACGGACCATGGCCAGGGCACTGTCGAGATCCAAGAGGTTGTTGTACGAAAGCTCTTTGCCGTTGAGTTGTCGGGCGGTGACCACACTGGCCCCCTCGCTTTGAGCAGCCCCATAGACGGCCCCCTGCTGATGCGGGTTCTCGCCGTAGCGGAGTACCTGCTGCCGCTGAAAGCCCAGGTACAACGTACCTGGGAAGCGTCCTTCGCTGGTCACGCCCGCAAAATAGTCAGCGATGGCCCGATCGTAAAGAGCCGTGTGGGAAAAAGCCTCGCCGGCCAGCTTCCGTCGCAGATCCAAGGTAGTGTGGCCGTGGGCCTGGATCTGCTGGAGGATCTCGCCATACTGCCGTGCGTCGGTGGCAATCGTCGTGAAGGCATGGTTCTTGGCGGCCGCGCGGACCATCGTTGGCCCGCCAATGTCGATCTGCTCGATTGCCTGTTCGAGCGTCACGCCCGGCTTGCGGATCGTGGTTTCAAACGGGTAAAGATTGACGACCACCAGTTCAAAGGTCAGGATGCCGTGCTCGGCCATGGCTTGCATGTCCTCTGGGTTGTCGTGCCGGCAGAGGATGCCGCCATGAACCTTGGGGTGCAATGTTTTGAGCCGTCCGTGCATCATCTCGGGGAAGCCCGTGTAGTCCGAAACGTCGCGAACCGCGATGCCTTCGGACTCCAGGTGTTTGCGGGTGCCGCCGGTGCTGAAGATTTCCACGCCGGCGGCGACCAGCCCGCGAGCGAAATCGGCCAGTCCTTGTTTATCGCTGACACTGACCAAGACACGTTGAATGCGGGGTGATTCCATGAAAGATTGGGGGCTAAAGAAATGGATGTGTGCAAGGGCGGAAGTTTTTCAGTTCCGCCCAAAGTATAAATTCTAACGTACCGAGGCCGAAGGGGGAACCTTTGTTCGGCGCGGGGTTTGACCGAACCGCCTGTGATCGAGAATGACTGATACGGCTACGGTGCCTCCAGGACAACTCGAAACCCGAGGATATTGGTCCGCGCGGCAAGCGTATTCCCATCGTGTGTCGCCTACAGACGCAGCTTGACATTGGAACCCAGTTTACCGTGACTTTTTTGGAGTGCGAGGGCAAGCCACCGAACTCCAAAGGCTATGTTCAGCCACAACCGGCGTTACCTATCCGCCTCCTGTCGAGCCGCATACCACTCGCTGCACCACTGGATGACATTATAGAAGACTGGCGTGAGGAAGATGCCGAAGAGCGTCACGCCAAGCATTCCGGCAAAGACGGCGGTGCCGAGCGTGCGGCGCATCTCGGCCCCTGCTCCCACGGAAAGCACCAGCGGCACCACGCCGAGAATGAAGGCCAGCGAAGTCATGATGATAGGCCGCAGACGCAGCTTACAGGCAGCCAGCGTGGCTTCGTGCCGCAGCTTGCCCTGCTCCGACTGCCGCTTGGCATATTCGACAATCAGAATCGCATTTTTGCACGCCAGGCCGACCAAGACAACGAAGCCAATCTGCGTAAAGATGTTAACGTCCAGTTGGGCCACGAACACGCCGGCGATCGAGCAGAGGAGGCACATTGGCACCACCAAGATCACGGCCAGGGGTAGCGACCAGCTTTCGTA
>JANXQG010000410.1 GCA_025356915.1 Planctomycetota bacterium
TTTTGGGAGAGGGGCAGGGGGTGAGGGTTTTCAGTCCCACCCTACGGTTAGTTCCCTGCCTGCTGGCCTTCAACGCGCGTGGGTCGGGCATAAACCTCGACCTCGCGAATCCCACAGACGCGGGCGTAATATGTTTTGCGATTCAAAAGCGACTCGACCGCCACCAGTTCTCCCACGCTTCCTTCGTCGCGTGAGCGGGCATTGGTGCGGATGCGAATGGCTCCACTCTGAGCGTAAACGGTGAGTACCTCGCCGCGATGGACAACCAACGGCGGGCGGAGGCAGTCGGATGAGACCGCGCTGCCGGTCGGTAGAGCGCGGACCAACTCGTGGCCAATCGCTTCCGCGACCGCGTGCAAAGCTCCCGGGATTTTTTCCGCCGCGGCTAGTCGCTGGAGTTCCACGTCTCCCTCGCGGATCACCGCGCCTCGGGCCAGCGGACGAAGAGCTACGACCACGGGAGCCATGACGCGAACATTGGCGTCGAGTGTCACGTGGGCCGGTTCTTTCGCTCCCTCAATGCTGAGATCGAACCTTTGCGAGCCGGTCCAGGGGCTACACCCCCCGGTGATGTTGATCGGACGCACCGGATCCGCAAGCGAACGTGCTTGGGCCTCGGTCAGTGCGAAATCGACCGACCAGGTCTGGGGCGTCGTGGCGTGCTCGGAAAGGTATTTCACCAGGGCCTCGCTGACGCGACGTTTAATCCGCTGGGTTTCTGCTGCCTGAACCGGTTTGATGGATGCAGCAATGTGAGGCGGTGCAACTCGGGTTTGGATCGTGACTTCGCTCGAACCGGAGAACTGGTGTTCCGTCAGGTTCACCCCGCGAAGCAGCAGCAGATCCTGGATTTCACGTACCCGAACGATTCGCTGTTCCGTGGCGGAGGGAGCGGGAAAAAGCTCGGTCGCGGCCAACGACGCGGTTTGCCTCGCGTCGGCAGAAACAATTTCAGCCACGTCGCCCAACATGACCACGGGCCCGGCTGGATTGCAATGGGTACGAAGCCGCAGTTCGGCCGCAGTGGCGTGCTGCGCGGCGAATAGCGATACTAAGGCTGCCGTTAGGAAACAAGCCAAAACGGAATGGGTTGAAGGGTTTTTCATGATTCGTGCCTTATTCATCGTGGCGGACGATTAGGACCGACGCATCAATTACTGTCGTAGGACGGATTGGCAATCCGTCGAATTGCAGGACGGATTGCCAATCCGTCCTACGGCAAAGTCCGACACTTATTGATGCGCCGTTCCTTAGCGGAATAGCCCGGTGATGGTCTGCATGGCTTGGTCGCCAGCCTTGATGGTCTGCGAATTCATCTCGAACGCTCGCTGGGTCGTGATCAGATCGACCAGCGAACTGACGGGGTCAACATTGGAGTGTTCCAGCGAGCCTTGCTGCGTTGTGCCCATTCCGTTTGCGCCCGGGGCACCGGTTTGGGCGGTTCCCGAAGAGTCGGTCTCCTGATACAGGTTCTCGCCCATCTTCAGCAGGCCCTGCGGGTTGATAAAAGTGGCCAACTGAATCGTACCCGCTTGTTGAAGCGTTTGATTCGCGGGCACGCGATAGTAAACAATCCCTTCGGCGCTGATCGAGATTGCCGTGGCATCGACGGGAATCGTGATGGCCGGCTCCAGCAAGCGGCCGATGTTGGCCGAACCGATCGCAAGCTGTCCGTTGGAATTTCGCGAGAAGTTTCCGGCTCGGCTGTATACAATCGTGCCGGAAGGATCGCGGACCTGGAATAAGCCTGGCCCTTGGATAGCCACGTCCAGTTCATTTCCGGTCTGTTGGAGCGAGCCCTGCGAAAAGTTGCTTTGCGTGCTCTGCACGCGACTTCCCGTCCCGATCGCGATACCGTTAGGAGTCAGAGCACCGGCACTGTCCTGTGCACCAGGATATTTCTCGTGATGATAGAACATATCCTCGAAATTCGCTCGATCGGCCTTGAAGCCGGTCGTCTCCGTGTTCGCCAGATTATTGGCGATCACATCGAGCTTCGTCTGCATCGAGTTCATCCCCGAGGCGGCCGTATACAGTGCTTGAACGCTCATGACTTCATCTGTGGGTTAAATTGATAAGGTTGTTTTGGATGCGGCTTTTCCGTCGTGCGGGCTAAAGCTCACCCTACAGTTTCCACCTAAAAGAACTATTTCCTAAGCCTTGAGAACGCGCCCAATCAGACCTTCAAGCATCTGATTGTGGGCTTTCATTACGTTAATATTGGCTTCGATAAGCCGTGAGGTCTCGATCATCGTGGTCATCTCGGTCGTCGGATGCACGGCCGACATCTCCAGGTAGCCGCCGGAGACAGACCGTTCGCC
>JANXQG010000424.1 GCA_025356915.1 Planctomycetota bacterium
CTCGGCGGTATTGCCGCTATCCAATGCGCTGAAGGCCGTGGCGAACGTGATGGGTATTGGCGGTGGCTTGCGATTGCGAAGGATCACGGCCGTCGAGACGATGCCCACGACCACGGCCACGTTGACCGCCAAGACCAGCAGCACGTGAAAGGGATCGGCCAGTAGTTTTCCCAGTACCGCCCGCAGGCGGCCGACGACTCGGCCGACGACTCCGACGCTACGTGGAGCGACCGCCTCGGACGGCGACTCATCGGGCGAACTGGGATGGTTTTTTGCCATGGTACGTCAGGCTTTCCAGCCTGACCTGTCTGGAGGCATGGAAATCGATGGAAAAACCGGCACCCTACGCATGCTCAGCGCAAGACGAGGATCCGGCGCAGAGTATGTACCCGAAAATCCTCGCGCATGTCAATGCACGTTTGGCGAGGGGGGAAAAGAGAATGGTAATGTATACTGTCCGCGGTTGAGATTGTCCCAATCCATACCAACCCGAAGCGCAAGTGAGGCAACGACTTAGCAACCTCGCTCGCACTTCGGGTCTCAACCGCGAGCAGTATAGAATGGACTTCCGAGTCCGTTTGAAAGGTCCGACCGAAAAAAATCCCCCTCTCCAGCACTCCACCGATGGGGGGTAGAATCTGGGGCATATTCCTACAGCGTCGCGTTCCCTGGGAGCACATTGCGGCGGGCAGATTGTGCTGCAATAATCGATGTCATGGCAACGATTTCCGAAGCATTGGCGATTGCGGTCCAACACCACCAAGGCGGTCGGCTACAATCTGCCGAGCAGATTTATCGGCAGATTTTACAGGCTGAACCGAATTAGGCCTGTGTGCGTATTCTTGGTTAACCGCGGCCGACACATCGCCGTCTTTCTCCGCAAACTCCCGACAGCAGGCATGTCTGGCCAGGAAATCCATGCGGCGGCTCTGCGAGCGGTTGTCAGCCGGCAGAACATGCCGGATATATCATGGCTGGCGAATTTGATCCCATCGACCAGGTTGTTATGCGAGCGCAATTCTGAAGTGTTCGCCAAGTAAACCGATTTCCGCGCGGATGCTAGAGCGCGCACTAGATACCTGTACAAGAACAACTCCGTGATTTGGTCCAAACTGCCCTCACCTCCTGCCCCTCTCCCGCGTACGGAAGAGGGGAGTTGTTTGCAGACAATCGCTAGGCTTCGCTCGCGGTGATCTGCTCGATGATCCAGCGATCGACGTCGGAAAGCATCTGCGGCGAAAGCTCATGGCCGCACGGATAGAGCCGCAAGGTAATCGACATACCCGCTGTGTGCAAAAGGCGAAGGTCGTCGCAGACTTGCTTCTCGCCATAGACGGTGCTGCGCCTGCCCGAGGCGAGGAAGATCGACACCTGCCGGGCCTCGGGCAGGCGCGACAACGGAGCACCACCCGTAGGCAGACAACCACCCAATGAGAGCACGCCGGCAAACTTGTACGGGTGGTTCATGGCTATGCGCAGGGCCATCGTGCCGCCTGTATCGAAGCCAGCCAGAAAGATCCGGTGTTGATTGATGTTGAAGCGGCGGAAGGTCGTCTCGATCGAGTCGAAGATCCGCTGCTCGGCCTGCTGGATTTCTTGCTCGTCGTGCGACCAGCCATAGGCAACTTTCTCTGCCGGCGAAGCGATCGCCCCACCCCGCGGAGCCACCGCAACGTAATTCCGCATGCTGATCAACGGCATGATCCTTAGTAACTGCCGTTCGTCACAACCCGATCCGTGCAGCCAGACCACCAGCGGGTACGAATAACCCGGCTCGTAGTGGAGCGGCGTAAAGATTGCATGGATAGTGTCCTGCTGGATCGTGCTGAATAAGCCCGACTGAATTTCAAACGTGACGGGCGGAGCAACTCGCTGCATCAGAGGCAACAACTGCCGGGGTTGGCTCATGGGTGATTCCTCCCAGAACGTGAGGTTGCGAAGAAGATCATTCAAACTCTAAGCGTTTACGTGTACTCTGTCAACCGCATTTCACGTCACGAAACAATTAAGCAGACGCGGTTGATGAGGCTCGTTTCACTCTCCCCACCCTACAATTACAATTATGCTGCTGGCACTGCTAGCATTGGTCTTTAGAATAACCGTATCGTTCAAAAAAGCTTGCCCAGCGGCGGCCGATTTCCATGGCCAGTTCGGGGGGGAGCTGGTAGCGATTGGTCTTGTAATCGGCCTTTTTGGTGAAATAAGCTTCCATCTGCGGACGCACTTTTTCAAACCCACCCAAATTCAATTCGCCATAGATTCGCTGCATCTGCTCGATCGGCTGGGCCACGAGGTCTTCATATCGCACTTCACAGAATTGCCCGGCGGGGATCGAGCTGCGATCGCGCTCAAAGACTTCATACATCCGTGTAAACGTCGCGAAAACGTACTCATCCAACCCTTCGTAGGTAGGCACTTGCAGCCCGTCGTTTCGATACAGCCGTTTCCAAAGGTTGATCGTCGAAGGGAAGATAACGAACGGATTCCGAAGGATGTGGATGAAGCGGGCCTTAGGGAACATCTCCAGCAATATCTTGATGCGGAAAGTGTGGGGCGGCGACTTTAAGACGATCCGCCGCGGCGTTCGCACGGTGAGACATTTGAGAAACCACATCAGTCCGCTCTGCCAACTCGCTCGCTGATGCGGTGACACGTCCTTCAG
>JANXQG010000490.1 GCA_025356915.1 Planctomycetota bacterium
ACTGACAACTGACAACTGAGTACTGAAAACTGAGTACTGAGTACTTCCCCCTAACTCCTGAATTCCCCTGGCTGTCACGGCAGTAAATAGCAGAGAAACGCATTCTCTACCCCAAAGTAACCGGCTTTTACCCAAAGGCCGGAGCGTGCCGAGGATCTCCCCGTTCCTCATAACCAGGCACGCGCGTTTCCCGAGCTTGGATCTGCCGCGGCAGTCGGTTTTTTTTCGTGCGACTCCAACGCCTTCGGCGCAGGAATCGACAGACGCAGGAATTGCGGCAACATGACCGCGGAGCGTTCAACCCCGAAGGGTCGCGCACCCTGATGGGCTAGCACTGGACTTATCCCTTGCCATCAATCGCCGCCTTCACATCGGCAGGCTCAATACCGCCAACCAGCTCGACATGGCCCATGCGCGTGGGCAGAATAAACCGCAACTTGCCATGCTCGACCTTCTTGTCGTGCAGCATGGTTGTTAGAATCTTCTCGCGATCGAGTTTTGGCACCTTGGTCGGCAGGCCAAGAGTTTCCGTCAGGGCCATCTGCCGTGCGACAAAGGTTGCATCGACTCGGCCAAGCCTCTGGGCCAACCGGGCGGCACACATCATGCCGATGCTCACCGCCTCGCCGTGCAGTAGTTCACCGTAGCCAGCCAGGGCCTCAAAGGCATGGGCGAAGGTGTGACCATAGTTCAAGACGGCCCGCAAACCGGTCTCCTCGCGCTCGTCCTTCTCGACCACATCGGCCTTGAGCCGGCAACTGCGAGCAATCGCGCGGATGAGCGTCTCGGGATCCCGATCAACCAGTTTAGCCGCGTTCGCTTCCAGATCGGCAAAGAATTCCGCGTCAAGAATCACGCCATACTTGAGCATCTCGGCAAGCCCCGAAACGTACTCTCGTTTGGGCAGTGTGTCGAGAACGGCCGTATCGATGAGCACCCCCAACGGTTGCAGGAACGCGCCGACCATGTTCTTGGCCTGCGATAGATTAATGCCCACCTTGCCGCCCACGGAGCTATCGACCTGGGCCAGCAGGCTCGTGGGGATTTGCAGAAAACGGAGTCCCCGGGCGAAGGTCGCGGCGATGAAGCCGGCCAGATCGCCAACCACGCCGCCACCGACGGCCACGACGATGGTCTGGCGATCGGCACCGAGTTCCAGCATACCCTCCCAGAGACTGGCGGCCACTTCCACGGCCTTGCTCTTTTCGCCGGGGACGACGGCCACGATGGCCACATCGATCGACTCGCTGAGGAGACTTTCGGCCACTTTGACCGCATGGGGTTCCTGCACGTTCTCGTCGGTGAAGAGGATGGCATGGGAAACCTTGCTGCGATCCTTAAGGAAGCGACCGGTGTCGACCAAGTTACCGGCGCCGATTTCGATATCGTAGCTGCGCTCCGCCAGGTTGACGCGAACGCTCTGTAACGCGGAAGGCATGGAGATTCCTTGTACTATTCTTCCGTTCTTCACGTTCCAGTCAACCGTGCGATGTCGGTAGCGGTGACCGTGATTCGGCGGCAGAAACCCGTATAGAGACGGACGTATTCAAGCTTTTCGGCCTTGGCTGGGTCGGCGTGCAACTGAGTCTCCATCCGCGGCCGGTCGGTTGAATTCACGAGTTTCAACTCCTCGGGCCAGATGGTCTCCGATTCTTGGACCAGCGACTCGCGGTAAGGATTCCAGGGATTGACAGCCATAATGATGGTTCCGTGCGATTATTTTCAATATCGACTCATGTTCATTCCAGAATTATACACGCGATCTCGCACGGTTCGCAATCAGGCTATCGCAATCAGGCTCGATCCCAGGGGAAGGCGATCACTTCATCGATCGACTTGGCACCGGCGGCCAGCATCACTAGCCGGTCAAACCCCAAGGCACAGCCCACCGCCGGTGGTAGGCCGCGCTCCATCGCCGCGAGTAGGCGGCTTTCCTCGGGCAGGACGGCTTTGCCATCACTGCGGCGGAGGATGTTCGCCAGGGCGTTGCGACGACGCAGTTCGCCGGCGTCCAACAGTTCGTGATAGCCGTTGGCCAACTCCCAGCCGGAAACGTAAAGCTCAAACCGCTCGGCCAGCGGCGGCTCGCCGGGACGTATCTGGGCCAAGGCCGCTTGGCTGGCAGGAAAATCGTAAAGCAACACCGGCCGCTCAAGGCCCAGATGAACCTGCACCCGCTCGGTTAAGAGCCAATCGAGCCAACCGTCGCGGTCCCCCTTCGCCATACTTTCCGGAGGCGGCGAGTCGCACTGTCGTGCGGCGGCAATCAGCGTTTCCAAGCTTGCAGTATGGGGGTCCAAGCTGACGTAGTGCTGAAATGCCTCGGCATAGCTCAGCAACTCGGCCGGTCCGCGCCCGAGGAGCATTTCGCATAGGTCACTCGTTAATTGCATGCCGGCAAAAAAATCATCGCCCGTGCGATACCATTCGACCAGCGTGAACTCCGGGTTGTGCAGCGAACCTTGCTCTTCCTGGCGAAAGACGCGACTGACCTGATAAATCGCCTCGGCCCCGGCTGCCAGGAGCCGCTTCATGGCGAATTCCGGTGAGGTTTGCAGCCAAAAGGTTTGCGGCCTCCCGCCGGTCGAGCCGACGTGGAGCGAAAACGGATCGAGGTGCCGATCCACGACCGTATCGGTCGAGAGAATCGGCGTTTCCACCTCGAGGAAACCACGACCGTGAAAGAACTCGCGAAGCTGCCGCAGCAGGCTGGCCCTGAGGCGGATGTTCTGCCAGGAAGCGGTGGGTAGGAAGTCGGGCTGAGTCGTACTGCTACTCCTTCGCCCGTTCCAGGTACTCGCCGGTGCGGGTGTCGATCTTGATCAGGTCGCCAATGTTGACGAACACCGGGCACTGGAATTCGGCGCCGGTCTCCACCTTGCAAGGCTTGGTCACGTTGTTGGCCGTGTTGCCGCGGGCACCTGGTTCGCAATACTCGATCTTCAAAACCACGTGGTTCGGGGGGGTGACGGTAATCGGATTGCCGTTGTAGAGCACCATGCCGCAGACCATGGACTCTTTGACATACTTCCATGTGTCGCCCACCTGATCGGCAGTCAACTCGTACTGCTCGTAGCTTTCGTTGTCCATGAATACGAACTTGTCGCCCTGGCGGTAGAGATACTGCGCACTGATTTCTTCAACGTCGGCCGACTCGATTGAATCGCCGCTCTTCCAAGTGCGGTCGATGGTCGTGCCGCGGATCAGGTGCTTCAAGCGGCACTTGTACAATGCCTGTCCCTTACCCGGTTTCACAAAATTGCACTCGACCATCAGATAGGGGTCGCCGTCGAGTTGGACCTTCAAGCCCTTCTTGAAATCGCTTGTATTGATGCTGCCCACGTCAGATTTTCCGTTTCACTTTCAGAGTACGATTGGTAGGTTACGTTTCACCGTAGGGTAGCCAACCCGCCTGCAAAACAGCAAGTTTCACTTTCTGGGATGCCCTCGATATGTTACGATTGGCCTCTATGGAAATTTCTGCTATCACTCTCAAATCAGGCCACTCCACGGACAGCGTAGTGGCGGGCGAGGACTGGCGAGCCCTCCTCGCTCGGGCGATCCGCGATCCGGTTGAACTCTGTCGCCAACTCGGGCTGCCGGAGGAACTGGCGGTCGAGGCTGCTCGATCCACGACCGCCTTTCGCGTACTGGTGCCGCAGCCTTACCTAGCCAGAATTCGTCCTGGTGACCCCAACGATCCGTTGTTGGCCCAAGTCCTACCCCGAAAGGCGGAAATGGCCGACGCGCCCCAGTTCGTATGCGATCCGCTGCACGAGGCAGGGACCGTTCGCTCACCCGGGCTACTGGGAAAGTATAAGGGCAGGCTCTTGATCGTAGCAAGTGGGGCTTGTGCCGTCCACTGCCGTTTCTGTTTTCGGCGGCATTTTCCCTACGTTCAGACGATGTACGGACACATCTGGCGGGGGGTTTTTGAGCAGATCGCTGCCGAAACTTCGATTGAGGAAGTCATCCTCAGCGGTGGTGACCCTCTAACGACCCCTGATTGCCGCTTAGCGGAAATCGCCCAGCAGCTTTCTGAAATCCCCCACCTTCGCCGGCTCAGGATTCACACGCGCCTTCCAATTGTGATTCCTCAGCGGGTGAACGATGAACTTTTGGCCTGGCTGCGCGGTACGCGGCTGGCAACCTTCATGGTTGTACACTGTAACCACCCAGCCGAGATCGATGCGAACGTGGCTGCGGCCTTTAGCAGGTTGGTGGATGCCGGCGTGCCGGTTCTAAATCAGTCCGTGCTGATGGGTGGGATCAACGATGATGCCGAGGTATTGGCTGAGCTTTTCGGCCGGCTGGTCGATCTGCGGGTGATACCTTATTACCTACACCAACTCGACCGTGTGGCCGGGGCCGCGCATTTCGTCGTGCCCGAAGAGCGCGGCCGCGAGTTGATTCGCCAACTTCGCGCCCGACTGCCGGGCTACGCCGTGCCACGATATGTTCGCGACACGGCGGGGGCGGAACATAAAGTGGTGCTAGAGTGACAACGAGGGTTTCGCGGGCCGTGCAAGCCGCCCACCCATCGCATTTACCCTATATTCTTGTCGTTGCAATCTAAATTCTGCGTAAAGTTTACCGTTCTTACTCAACTGGAATCACCGTTACATCCGATATTATCGTCACAGACAATGCCCGGCTGCTCCGTGGGAGCAAATCTTGGGTTATACCCCAATCCGTCACGGGAGTACTTGTGATGACGTTCAATCGGATTACTTTGAGACTCGCGTCCTTTCTGGTGGTGGTTTCTGCCGGCGTAACGGCCCTCGGTCAGGACCATTTAGCAGGCATGGCTCTCTTTGAGCCGGCCGACGTACGGCCTTACGGTAACTGGGCAAAACCGAAGGAAGGGCTTTTCTTTACTTTTGATGGGTTGTACTGGCACATTTCGCCGCCCGCCAAGACCTCGGTTGGTGACCCGACACTGATTCCAACGGTTTTCGTTGGGCCGACGTTGGATGACTCGTATCCCGAGGTGAACTCGCTTGACACGGGTACCAAATCGATTTGGAAATGGGGCGACCGGATGGAGCTTGGTTACATCGACGGGCACCAGGGAATCATGTTTACTACGTTGTCGACGCAGAGCCAGACGAGCGAGACCTCGGCGGCCAACGTCTCCGTGGTATTCAACGACCCGGAGCTTGGGAATGGCCAACGCTACTTGGATACGGTACTGCAAACCGCCACCCTCATTCCCCCGGTCCCTGCAATCATCGGCAGAACGCCGGTTAATTTCAGCAGCATCTACGTTCAGAACAAGTCTCGGTTGCAAGGCGTTGAGGCCCTGTACATCTACCGACCGGCCCAACTTCATGCTGGCGGCACCCTGGAATTCACTGCCGGCGGCCGTTACTTTGAATTGAAAGACCAGTTCTGGGTTGACGCCCGCGGCGGCAATCTTACGGATAGCTATTGGAATACCCATTCGCACAACGAAATTGCGGGTCCGGAAGTCGGCATGCGATGGTTCCAGCCGATGGGACGGTTTGGCATTTCCGCCGAGGGCCGCTTCACGGCGGGTATCAATTCCCAGTCGGTTGACCAGGACGGCCTCTTGGCCTCCGGATTGAACGCCGGCCAGAATACACCTCCGCAGCCGACGCTGATGGGCCACAAAAGCTTCAACCATTCCGATCATTGGATCGAATTCTCGCCGATCATCGAGTTGCGGGTGGAAGCCCACATGCAACTGACCAATATGATCGCGGTTAAGGCAGGTTATACGGGCATTTTCGTGAACAACGTGGTCCGCGCCGCGGATATGGTTGACTACACACTGCCCACCATGGGGATCACACGCGAATTGAACGGCAACCTTCAACGCATGTACGCCCAAGGCCTGAACATAAGCATAGAAGTTAATCGCTAAGGACTTGTCTAAAAACTATCCCTCACCCCCTGCCCCTCTCCCGGGTACGGGAGAGGGGAGTTGTTCTTGGACGGTTGCTAACTCTCTTCCATCATACGGCGGCATTGGCGCGCGATCATCAGGTCTTCCCGCGTATGGATGACCAGAATGCGAGCAGGGGAATCGTGTGCGGCCACATCGGCATCGGGTTGGCACTGGGCATTGTGCCGTGGATCGAGATGTGCGCCAAGACACTCGATCCCCTTGCACACCTCAGCCCGCAGCCAGGCGGAGTTCTCGCCGATACCGCCGGAAAAAACCAGGGCGTCGAGTCCGCCCAGTGTGACCGCGAGTGCGCCAACCATCGCCCGGACCCGGTAGACATAGACATCCAACGCTAACTGGGCACGGCGGTGCCCACTGGCGGCCGCTGCCTCCACCTGACGGAAATCGGAGGAGACGCCTGAAATACCGAGCAGACCCGATTCGTTGTGCAGAATGTGGTCGAGCTGGTCGACCGTAAGCCCTCGCTCGCGTTGCACGTGGATCAGAATGCCTGGATCAATCGTGCCGCTGCGCGAGCCCATCATAAAGCCTTCCAGGGGAGTGAAGCCCATGGTGTTGGTGATTGCCACGCCGCCGCAGACCGCCGTCGCCGAGCCGCCCTGACCGAGGTGACAGATGACCAACTTCAGCTCCTTCACGCTGCGATCGAGCATCTCGGCCGCACGTTGCGTGCAGTAGGCGTGGCTCGTACCGTGGAATCCGTAGCGACGAATACCCCAATCCTCGTACCATTGGTAGGGCACCGGGTAGAGATAGGCACAGGGAGGAATGTCGGCGAAGAAGGCGGTGTCGAACAGCCCGATCAGCGGCACACCGCCGAGCGCGGCCTCGGTGGCGGCGATGGCCTCCAGGCCGGCGGGAATGTGCAGCGGAGCGAGGTGTGCGAAGCGGGCGATGGTTCGCTTCATCGCTTCATCGATCCAGACCGGCCCGCGGATCTCCTCTCCGCCGTGGATCAAACGGTGCCCCACGACGCGGATCGGTGTATTCAGCCCCACCAGATTCCCCTGCGACAACATCTCCAATGCGGCGATCACGCCGCCGCGGTAGTCGTGTACGTCGCGATGGACGCAAATGGCATCGCCTTCGGTGGGCTGCAGGGTGATTGTGGCCTGCCGCGAGTTGCCCGCCCAATCCAGTAGCCCCCGGGCGACCGGCTGAAGGTCGTCGAAGCGAAATAACCCAAACTTCACGCTACTGGAACCCGCGTTAATGACCAGAATGCTCACGACTTCCGCCTCCTCTAGGTGGTCGGCTGTTTCTCGATTAAAATGTACTCCCAACTCTTTTACCGGATTACCGTCCGTAACACAACCTCCAAGCCGACTGGACAGGGTGCCCGCCAAAAGCGACAATCGTTGCATCGTGAAACAACGCATCCTCCACATCATCGATACGCTCGACCGCACCGGCACGGCACAGCAACTCAGCCTGCTGGCCTGCGGACTGCCGCAAGACGAATTTGAGGTGCATGTTTGCGCTTTGAGCCACGGCGGATCGATCGGCGACGTGCTGACTCGATCGGGGATCCCTGTCCACGTCATCGGTCGCCGCTGGCCAGCCGATCCGATGACGTTCTGGCAACTGGTCCGCCATGTGAATGCGGTTCGGCCGGAATCAATTCACGCTTGGCAGCCCGGGGGACGGGCCTATGCAGCGGTTGTGGCGCGACACTGTGGTGTGCGGCGGCTCGTGGCGGTGTGGCGTGAAGTCCAATCCAATCACGGGCCGCTGCAAGGAACGATCGACCGCTATATCGGCCAACGGGCCAGCACGGTGGTGGCGACCTGCCCGGCGGTGCGCGATCATTGTATTAAGCAAGGAATTGCCGCCGAAAAGATCCAAGTCATTTCCAGCGGCGCATGCAAAGCCGTCCCGCCCGCCGCCACGCGCGGACAAATTCTCGATCGACTTGGCCTGCCGGAATCGGTTCGCTTGATCGCTTGGGCCGGTCAGTTGGAGGCGGATCGCGGCGGCAAAGATGCCATCTGGGCGGCCGATCTGCTGAAAGTGATTCGCGAGGATGTCCACCTGCTCCTCTTCGGCGCAGGGCCGCACCGCGATCGGCTCGTCCGCTTTCGCGATCAGGTCGAGATCGCAGACAAGGTCCATTTCCTTGGCGAGCGAGGCGACGTCGACGAGTTCCTGCCGCACGCGGATCAGTTCTGGTCAACGCGTAGGCTGCCGGGCCAATCCCAGGCGATTCTCGAAGCCATGGCAGCCGGAGTGCCCGTCGTGGCAATGGATGTCCCAGGCACTCGCGATTTGATCGAACACGAAACGACCGGCTATCTTGTCGCCCCGGGCCATCGCGCCGGATTGGCTCGCTGGGCCGAGTATCTGCTCAATCATCGCGACATCGCGCAGCAGATCGGCACCGCCGGGCGGCAGCGTGTGGAGAGCGAGTTCAGCGCGGAGAAGATGGTCGGGGAGTGGAGGAAGGTGTGAAGGGTGCGTTGCAGGGCTTCATTTCCTTGTCTCTCCTCTCTCTCTCCTTGTCACTGGCATAAGCATCATGTATGATAATTCAGTGAGGAAAGATAGAAAACCTGCTTTGAATGCAAAGGTTTGCCATGGTGCCTGTCGGTTCAAAAGAAGAGACTTTGAAGCAATCGCTAAAAGAAGCACTTACGGAAACGCTGCATGAGCAGCGGGACTTCCTCCACGAGATTTTCGCCGAGGTATTAGAGGAGTTCGCGCTGGCGGAGGCTATTCGGGAAGGCCAGGACACCGAGAGAGTTTCTCGCGATGAAGTGTTCTGTATTTTGCAGGTCTAGCAATGAACACCGCGTTTCGCAAGAGCTTTGCCCGCGATCTCAAAGGGATCAAGAATCGAGACATTCGCGATCACATCCGGCAAGTGATTGAGCAAGTTGAGGCCGCAGCTACTCTCCAGGATATCGGCGACCTGAAGAAATTGAGTGGAACGGGCAAGTTTTTTCGCATTCGCGTGGGAGAACACCGGATCGGGCTCGTCGTGGAAAAAGACTCGGTCGAGTTCGTTCGCTGCTTGCCCCGGCGCGATCTATACAGGTTCTTTCCATAGACCAAGCCCAGGCGAGGACAGGAGGACGTTGCGGTTTCGCCTGTATTGGCTGATCTTTGCTGCCTCGACCACACCCTGCTAAGGACCGGCGCATCAATAAGTGTCGGACTTTGCCGTAGGACGGATTGGCAATCCGTCCGGCAATTCGACGGATTGCCAATCCGTCCTACGACAGTAATTGATGCGCCGGTCCTAGCTTACCAAATAGGTCGGGCTACAAGTAGTCCAGGCGGGTGAAATATAGTCTTGTCGGATGGTGTTCCCCCGGGTTCTTGACCGCGATTGGCGTATGCGGTAATATCGGGGGTCGTTTCGTGAGATCAAAAATCCCTGTTCGTTTTCAACCCGCGCAAGCCACCTTTTTCCCGGAGCCTCGCCATGATCCAAATTGGTATCCACGCCGATAATTATCGGCCCTTGAGCCAGAGTTTTGAGACCGCCTGCCAGAAGATCGCCGCTTTGGGCGTGCGGCACCTTGAATTTGCCGTGGTCCACGGGCAGAACTTTATTCAAGCGTTAGGCTACGATCCGGGCATTTCGCTTCAATCCAATCCTCGGGCACTACGAAAGTACCTGGAGAAGCTCGACCTGAGCGTCACGCAGATCGACGGCTCCTACCCCATGATGGGGCCGAGCGGCTCAGCCTTCGGCGTGCAATACGTGCAACAGACGATCCGCTTTGCGGCCGAACTCGGCTGCCCGATGGTCGATACGGTTGACGGGGCCTTCGAGACGCCGGGAATGTCGTTGGAGGAGGTCTTTCGCGTTACCTGCGACAATTACCGCCAGTGCCTCTCCTGGGCCGAGGACTACGGCGTGATCATCAATGTCGAGACTCACGGGCCCTATACGAGCAACCTCGAATTCATGACGCGGCTGTTTGAATATTTCGACTCGCAGTATCTCCGCTTCAACTTCGATACGGGGAACACGTTCATCGCCGGCAAAGATCCGCTCGACTTCTGCAAGGCCCTGCGCAAGTACTTGGCCCACTGCCACATCAAGGACGTCTCGCCGGCACTGGCGGCGGCGGTCCGCGGCGAAGAGACGGGCATCGGCTCGTCGGAGGTGCCGGTTGGCGGCGGCGTGAATGCCCAGAATATCAAGGCGGTTATCGCTTACTTGCAGGAAACCGCCTGGGATGGCGCAGCATCGATCGAGTGCCACGGTTCCGACGAGAATACCCGCAAGAGCGTCGATTTCATGCGGCAGATCGTGCGAGGGTAAGCCTCCTTGCCTTCACAACTAGGCCCTGACGGTTGCCCCATCAAATCCGGTCTTTCCAAAATTTTGGCCGCCGTTTCGCGTGAGCAACGGCCACTACCACGATACATTCTGCTCCGACTCGATACACAATACGAAACGGGAACTGTCCGACTGGACACTCGCGATGAAGGTCATCCACGGCTGCGAATCGCTTTGGATGGGCGGCAATCGGAGAGGGAGCCGCGTCCACTGCACCCGCAAAACGCACGGAGGCCTGCTTGCTCCGCTCGGCGTACCAGTCAAGCGAATCGTCGAAATCGCGACGTGCGCCAGGCAAAAAATCAATGGGTAGCATTCTGCTCCATCACCCCCACTCGGCACAAGGCTTCCGCCCGAATTTGCTCCCAAGGTGTCGTTTTAACCGAGCCGGAGTCGAACTCGGCCGATCGCCGCCAGATCTCGGCAAGCCATTCGTCAGTCAATGGGGGAAGGGAATCGGCCGGCACCGTGTCCCAAAGGGCTTCGATCAATTGAATTCGCTCAGGAACAGGCAAGCATCGTGCATCGGCAAGCAAAGTTTCAAAATTAAACATAGCAAAACCTCCACGGAGAATTCTACCACCGATGACCTTTATTTTTCATCCCGTTTCACGGGGCTACAAATTACGTCCCATCGTCTCCACAAGCCCCTTGACGGCGTCGACGCTCTTCTGAAAAGCGGCCCGCTCGCTGGACGAGAGTGGCACTTCAATGATCCGCTCCACGCCCGCGGCGCCCAGGATCACCGGCACGCCGACATAGAACCCACCGACGCCATATTCCTTGTCGCAATACGCCGCGCAGGGGATCAGACGCTTTTTGTCGCGGACGATCGCCTCGACCATCTGCGCGCTGGCGGCGGCAGGGGCGTAGAAGGCGCTGCCGGTCTTCAGCAAAGAAACAATCTCGGCACCGCCATCTCGGGTGCGCTGAAGGATCTGCTCAAGCCGTTCGGGAGCAATGAGGTTGGCAACAGGGATGCCGCCCACCGAAGCGCAACTGGCTAGCGGAACCATCGTGTCACCATGCCCGCCCAGCAACATCGCCGAGACGTCCT
>JANXQG010000494.1 GCA_025356915.1 Planctomycetota bacterium
CTCGAGCTAAGCCATGGCAGCACGAGTGCGTTGGCCGCCGTTGGCCGCAAGCCGCAAACTTCGCTCTCGATGGAAAATCGCAACGAAGTGAATCGGTTGTTACAGGAATATCGGGCTGCCAGCGACGATCTGATGAAGAAACAGGATATCTGCCAGAAGGTGCTGGCGGTCGATCCGGCCGCCGTACCACTGATGTTGGCGGCGGTCGAGCGGGAATTGCAACCCCAGATGCGGAAGTATAGCGGCAAGTTTCAAGCCCAGGCTGCCGCAGCCGCCAAGCGGAATATCGGCAAAGTCGATTTGAACAAGATCATGGAAATGCGGAGGGCAATCCGCGACCTGCAAAAACTGGGTGATGGCTTCACCAAGCAAGTCATCGTGGAAAAGATCGACCCGGCGGTGCAGAAGTTACGTGCGGCGTTCATCCTCGATCGTAGCGAAGTACTCGACAAATCGCCCAACCTTCAAGAAGAGCGGAAAAAGCTCGAAGGCCTGGGCCGGATTTGGGAGCAGTGTCACGCCCAATTGCCGCCTCTACCCGTGGCCGAAGGCCAGGAGAAAACCTCGGCAATAACTTTCAAAAGCTACCTTCAGGGCGAAGAGGAACTGGCCGCATCGCTGGCCATTCCGCAGGATCCGAAGACGCGGGCCGTCTTGGCGATGAACGCCCGGCTGGCCGAGAAGCTCGATCCCGAGGAAGCTCGAGCGATCCTGGCCTTGAACCTCACTCGCAACCTGCTTGGGTTGTCGGCCTTGGCGATCGACCTGAAACTGTGTGAAGCCGCCAGGGATCATTCCAAGGACATGGAGCGGCTGAAGTTCTTTTCACATGAATCGCCCGTGGCAAATAAGAAGGCCCCTCGTGATCGAGCCAAGCTCTTCGGCACCACGGCCAGCGGCGAGAACATCTTTGCCGGCTCAAGCAACGGCAACTCGGCCCATGAGGCCTGGTTTCATAGTCCTGGCCATCATAAAAACCAGGTGGAAAACTTTTCGCGGGTCGGCGTCGGTCGCAACGGCAAATATTTCACGCAGATGTTTGGAAGCTGAAGTACTCATCGCGGATCTAGGTCGTCTCAGCGCAACCCCTGTTGCGTCTCAGGTGGATAACTCCCTTGCCGACCAACAGCGCGGATTGGCCTTTGGGATCCGATAGAGACGAATCGCATTGGCATAGAGCAGCTTCCGCTGATTTTCTTCGCTTTCATCGGCAAGGATCTCCCGCGTGATCTCCACCCAACGACTCAGGGGAACCGTGATCCGACAGACCGGCCAGTCGCTGCCCCAGACGACACGATTCCAGCCGAAAACGTCCAGGCAGTGTTCGATATATGGCTGGACCGTAGTCACGGTTGCTTCGCCCGGCTTGCAATAGGCCATGATGCCGGAAATCTTGCACGCCACATTGGGCATTTCGGCCACATGGCGGATCTTCTGCCACCAATCGTTGAAGCTGCCCCCCACAATGTCGGGAACACCGCAATGGTCCAAAACAAACTGCACATCAGGGCATTGCCGTGCCAGGGCCGCAGCCAACGGAAGTTGCCGCTGGAACATGCAGATATCGAACGTCCAACCGCGGGCCGCCAGCAGGCCGACATTTCTCACAAACTGCGGCTGCTGCGAGACCTCATCGGGTTCGACATGCAAAATTCGTCTTAGACCGACGATCGGCAGACCGTCGAGGCTATCGAGATAAGCCTCGAAGTTGTCGTTCTCCGGCCGGCAATTGGCGATGAGGCCGGAAATCAAGCCCTCAGGTTCCGCGCTCAGCTTGGCGACGTGCTTGGTCTCCTCGATCCAATGTGGATCGTCGGGCGTGGTCTCCATGAAGAGCGTCGCCGCGATGCCGGTTCCGGCGATATCCTGCCGATAATCATCGACCGTACACGATTTGCCCGCCAGTGCCGGAATGCTCGCGGTCCACGAATAGGGCCAGCGATCAGGGTAAATTAGGTGTTGGTGGGTATCGAGAATCGGAATGAGTTGTGAGGTAGCCATTTCAAAATCTCCTGCGCTACTTGCCCAGTTTCCACGGAACCGTTATGCTGCTAACCTATTGGATGGAGCATACGCTTGTCAAGATGCCGTGGAAGGTAAATATAAATGTTTCCCGTCATTCCCATGTTTGCGGTGGGCATTCTCTTCCATTCGGTCGGTGCGATGCTGTCGGCCAACTGCTATACTCCGCAGAAATATATCCGCCACTGGTCCTGGGAAACCTTCTGGCTCACGCAGGCTGCATGGTGCTGGCTCTTATGGCCGATTATCGGGGCGGTCTGCACGATCCCCGAAATCGGCCACGTTGTGGCCGAGTCGCCCAAGGGGCCGATGCTGATCGCCTTTCTCATGGGCATGGCCTACGGCATCGGCGGCACGGCTTTTAATATCTCGATTCGCTATATCGGCTTCTCGCTGACCTATGCCATCGCCGTGGGACTGTCAAGCGTGATCAAGACTTTCGTCACTCCGCTCCTCCAGGGCAATCTTGGCGAAATCGTGGCCAAAACCGGCTCCAGTTGGGTTATGCTTGGCGTGGGCCTGGGCGTCTTGGGCATCGCCGTCTGCGGCATGGCTGGGCGGCTCAAGGAAAACGATCTCCGCCAACAATCGGGCAGTTCCGGCGAGTTCTCGATGTTCAAAGGCTTGATGCTGTCGCTCGTGGCCGGTGTGCTGTCGGCCGTCTATGGCCTAGCCATGGAGGATGTCTGCAAGCCAATCGTGGATGTCGCCGCCCAGCACGGTGCTGGCTTCTGGCGGGGCAACATCGCCTACCCATTCGTCAATACAGGCACCTTTGTCACTGTATTGATTTACACGGGTTACCTGTTTCGGCGAAATCGCTCGCTCGGCCAGTTGACCCACGTGGCCGAAGGATCTGGTCGAGCAAGCCTGGGGCTCAACTATGTCCTGGCAATGCTTACCGGCACGCTTTGGTACGGCCAATTCTTCTTCTATAATCTGGGGCACGTGCGGATGGGCGAATATGAGTTCACGAGTTGGGCCATCCACATGATCCTACTCGTGTTGTTCAGCAACCTCGTGGCCCTCTTGTTTCGCGAATGGAAAGGCTGCGGCCCGCTCACCCGCTGGGCCATCGCCCTGGGCCTCGGCCTGCTGACGGCAGCAATCCTCCTGATGAGCTACGGCAACTACCTGGGCGACCCCCACAACTCCTGAAAGGCCAAGAAACCATGAAGCGTTATGGCAGTGTGATTCGGATCAGACTGGAGAAACTCGACGAATACGTGCAATTACATGCGGCCGTCTGGCCGGGCGTGCTCAATAAAATCCACGAGTGCAACATCCGCAACTACTCGATTTATCTCCGCCGCCTGCCCGATGGTGTGCATTACCTGTTCAGCTATTTCGAGTACGTGGGTGACGATTTTCAGGGCGACATGGCCCGCATGGCGGCCGACCCGCTGACTCAACAGTGGTGGGAAGTTTGCAAGCCCTGTCAAGATCCGCTGTCCGATCGGGCCGAAGGCGAGTGGTGGGCGACGATGGAAGAAGTGTTTCATCAGGATTGAACTCTTTGGGAGGCAGTGTCATGCAAAACTTAGTCCAAAAAGAACTTGTGGAGCAGGCGTCTCGCCTGCGCATGCAGCCGGGACGGCCGCACCACAAATACACGGAGTCTTGTGGTCTCACGATTTTGGTCCTCGTAGCTCTTGCGAGTCTGGATTCCACTTCCGCAGCTACCTTGGAAGTCGGGCCGGGCAAGCAGTTTTTGCGGATCGAAGAGGCCAACACCAAGGCCCAGGCCGGCGACTTGATCCTGGTTTATCCGCGTCTCGCCGGCAAGGCTTACGAAAAAACGGCCGTCTTCGTGCGGCAAAAGAATCTCACCTTCCGCGCTGTTCCCGGAGTGGCAAAGCCCTACGTCGCGATCAGCGGGCAAGGGTTTGACTACAGCGGTGCCGGCAGTACGCCGCGGGCCA